>NZ_JBXUOW010000012.1:0-96773 GCF_057196645.1 Micromonospora sp. ATLC16 | reverse complement strand
CCGCAGCCTCGGCCGCCAACCCGTCGGCCTCCCCCGCCGCGAGCAGCCGCTCCTCGACGGCCGCCCGCACCACCCCCGGCGCGCTCCACCGCACCCCCAGGTCCCCCTCGACCGTCCGCGCCCGCCACAGCTCACCGGCCACCTCCCGGCCCGGCCCGCCGGCCCGCTCGTCCGGAGTGAGCACCGAGTACACGTCCGTGGTCGCGCCACCCACGTCAACCACCACCAGGTCGCCGCCGGCCACGTCGGCGAGCACCTCCACCCCCGACAGCACCGCGTCCGGCGTCGCCGCCCGCACCAGCCGGGCGAACCGGCCCCCCCGCGACAATCCCTTACCGCCGATCACATGCCGCAGAAACACCTGCCGGATCGCCGACCGCGCCGACGACGGCGCCAACACCCCGATACGCGGCAGCACATTGTCGGCCACCGTCACCGGCACCCCCGCCCCGGCCAACAACCCGCGCAGCTCGTCACGGACATCGACGTTGCCCGCCAACACCACCGGCACCCGCCACCGGGCCCGCGCCAACCGCGTCGCATTGTGCGTGAGCGTCTCCGCGTCCCCGCCGTCGGTGCCACCCACCAGCAGCACCACATCCGGGCGGGCCGCCCGCAACGCCGTCAACTCCGCCCGGCCCAACCGCCCCGCCGCCACATGCACCACATCCGCCCCCGCCGACAGGCCGACCCGCCGCCCCGCCTGCGCGGTCACCAACGGCTCATAGCCGATCACCGCCAGCCGCAACCCGCCGCCCGCCGACGAACACACCAACCACGGCACCTCACCCGAGGAGAACCCGACCGTGGCCGCACCCACCGCCGCGTCCAGGCCACGCAACACATCCGACCCCACAGTGGTCGGTGCCGCCGCCGCCGACACCAGCCCACCACCGTCGAGGTCGACCACCGCCACCTTCGTGTACGTCGAACCGACGTCGGCGCAGACCGCGACGTTCACACCGCAGCCGGCACGACCACCGTGCCGGTCGCCGTCACCGCCACCAACGGCTCGGCCAACACCTCCGCCGCCGACGAACCCCGATCCGGCCGACCCCGACACACCACCCGCGCCTCGAAGTCGATGGTGCGGCTGCGGATACCCACCCGGGTCACCGTCGCCACCACCTCCAGCACGTCACCGGCCCGCATCGGCGCCTTGAACTGCACATCCGAGTACGACGCGAACAACCCCTCGTCCCCGTCGGTACGGATACACACCTCGGTGGCCACATCCCCGAACAGACCCAACGCGTACGCCCCGTCGACCAGATCACCCGCGTAGTGGGCATGCGCGTACGGCACATACCGCCGATGCGTCACCGTCACACCCAACCGCCGGTCAGTCATGCCACCTTCACCCCGCTACCCGTGATCAACGCATGGACCAGATAGGACGCCACCTCACCCGGAGTCGTACCACGCCCAAAAATCCGATCCACCCCCAGCTCAGCGGCCTGCGACTCGTCGAACCGCGGCCCACCCACAATCAACAACGGCCGCCGCCCCGCCGGCACCGCCTCCCGGAACGCCGCCGACATCTCCCGCGTGTTGTGCAGATGCGCATCCCGCTGCGTCACCACCTGCGACACCAGCACCGCATCGGCCCGCGCCACCCGCGCCGCCTCCACCAGCTCCGGCACGCTCACCTGCGCACCCAGGTTCGTCACCGACAACTCCCGGTAGTACTCCAGGCCCTTCTCCCCCGCGATCCCCTTCACATTCAGGATCGCGTCAATGCCCACCGTGTGCGCGTCCGTGCCGATACACGCCCCCACCACCGACAACTTCCGCCGCAACCGCCGCTTGACGACCGCGTTGACCTCCTTGGCGCTCAGCAACGGAAAATCCCGCTCCACCACCCGCACCGCCGACAGGTCCACCAGATGGTTCACCCGCCCGTACACCACGAAGAACGTGAACCCGTCACCGATCGGCTTCGCGTGCACCAGCAACGCCGGATCCACACCCATCTTGTTCGCCAACTGCACCGCCGCACCCTCGGCCCGCTTGTCATGCGGCACCGGCAACGTGAACGACACCTGCACCATGCCGTCACCGGTGGTGTCCCCGTACGGCCGGACGATCCGCTGCTCGCTCACGGCCGGACCTCCTCGGATCGCAACCGCACCGCACCCGGCTGCTCCAGGATCTCCGTGGCCGGGTTGTAGTAACCCGCCTCGTGCCGCGCCACCCCGTCCAGACCCTTACCCCGGTCCGCCGGCCGCTTCATGATCCCGAACGTGCCCTCGGCGATCGCCGACAACAACGACTGCTCACCGATCCGCTCCAACAACTCCACCGCCTCGGCCAACACCCGCTGGGCGCGCTGCTGGATGAAACCACCCGACGCCGGCACGAAATCCTCGTGCAACCCACCCGCCGCCCCGAGCACGTACCGCACGTTCTGCACGGCGATGTCCCGGTCCGACAACCACGGCGTCACCACCGCCTCCGTCATCATCCCCACCAGCAGGATGCCCTGCCCCGTCATGGTGCCCACCAAATTGAAGAACCCGTCCAGCAGATTGCCCCGGAACACGTCCCCCGTCATGTGCTTCGTCGGCGGCATCCACTTCAACGGCGCATCCGGAAACAACTCCCGCGCCAGCAACGCATGCGCCAACTCCAGGCGAAACGACTCCGGCACATCCGGATTGATCTCAAAAGCGTGCCCCAGCCCCAACTGCCAGTCCGCCAGCCCCGCCTCATGCGCGAAATACTCGTTCAACAGCTGCGACACCGTCACCGTGTGCGCCTCGTCCACCGCATCCGCGGTGGTCAGGTAGTTGTCCTCACCGGTGTTGATGACGATCCCCGCCCGCGCATGCACCTGACGCGAAAACCGCTGATCCACGAACGTCCGCACCGGATTGATGTCCCGGAACAAAATCCCGTACATCGAATCATTGAGCATCATGTCCAACCGCTCCAGGCCCGCGAGCGTCGCCATCTCCGGCATGCACAACCCCGACGCGTAATTCGTCAGCCGCACATACCGACCCAACTCCCGCGACGACTCGTCCAACGCCGCCCGCATCAGCCGGAAATTCTCCTGCGTCGCATACGTGCCGGCGAAACCCTCCCGCGTCGCCCCCTCCGGCACGTAGTCCAGCAACGACTGCCCCGTCGACCGGATCACCGCGATCACATCGGCACCGGCCCGCGCCGCCGCCTGCGCCTGCGGAATGTCCTCGTAGATGTCCCCGGTCGCCACGATCAGATAAATCCACGGCCGCTGCCTCGGATCACCGAACCGCTTCACCAACCGGTCCCGCTCGGCCCGCCGCCGATCGATCCGCCGGACCCCCGCCGCGACAGCTCTCCGGGCAGACCGCCGCGCTGCCGCCGCCCGACCCGACGGCACCTGAAACCGCACCGACCCCGCCGCCGCCCGCTGCGCCAGCAACGTCACATCCGTGATCTGCTCACGCGCCAGAGCGTCGAACACCGGCAACGCCACCCCGTGCCCCAGACCCACATCCGCCACCACCGCATCCACCAGCCGGTTCACCCACGGAATACCGTCCGGATCGGCACCGGTCACCCCGGCCAGCCGCAACACCGCCCGCTCCACCGACACCGTGGTGTGACCACACGCCAACTCCACCACCGGCCGCCCGGCCCGCCGCGCCAACTCCCGCGCCCGCGCCACCAACGCCGGATCCAGATCAAGCTTCCCCGTCACGCGGACCCTTCCTCATAGATCACCTCACCGCGCAACACCGTGCGCCGGCACACCGGCAACGGCGTCGGATCATCCGCGCCACGCGCCTCCGGATCCGCGGCCTGCAACACCGGCAAGCCCCGCTCCACCCCGGCCGGCGTGGACCACACCGCGAACGTCGCCGGCGCCCCCAACGCCAGCACCCCCTCGCTGTCCAGATGCACCGCCCGCCAACCACCCCGCGTGTGCGCCGCGAACGCCGCCCGCACACTCATCCGCTGCACCGGATTGTGATGCGCCACCGCCGCCCGCACCGAACCCCACGGATCCAACGGCGTCACCGGCGAATCCGACCCGAACGCCAACGCCACCCCGACCCCGTGCATCGCACCCATCGGATTCGACGCCAACGACCGCGCCAACCCCAACCGCGTCTCGTACATCCGGCCCGCGCCACCCCACAACCGGTCGAACGCCGGCTGCATCGACGCCACCACCCCGAACTCCACGAAACCGGCGATCAACCGCCGATCCACGATCTCCGCGTGCTCCACCCGATGCCGCGCCGCCCGCAACCGATCCGTGCCCAACCGCCGCGCCGCCGCCGCGAAACCCGCCAGCACCGTCGACACCGCCGCGTCACCGATCGCGTGGAACCCGCCCTGCATTCCGTGCGCCGCGCAATCCAACAAATGATCACGGACCTGATCCGCGCTCAGATAACCGTGACCACACCCGTCGCCATCGGCATACGGCTGCGACAGATGCGCCGTCCGCGAACCCAACGCACCATCGGCGAACAGATCACCACCGGCGCCGACCGCCCCCAACTCCCGTGCCCGCGCCGCACCACCCAACTCACCCCAGTACCCGTACACCTCCGGCACCCCCGCACCGGAAACAGCCAACAGGCCGGTGAAATCCTCCTCATCGGAAATCTCCGGCCCACCACACTCGTGCACCGCCGCGATCCCCACCGACGCCGCATGCCCCAACGCCACCCGCTGCGCCACCACCCGCTGCGCCCGCGTCACCGACGCCCGCGCCACCGCCCGCACCACATGGTGCGCGTCCCGACGCAGCCAACCCGACTCGTCGTACCCCGGCGCGGCCACCGCCTCCGGACACGCCGCCAACAACGCCTCCGACACCAACGCCGAATGGATCGACGCCTGCGACAGGTACACCCGCCGACCATCGGCCGCCCGCCCCAACTGCGCCGCCGACGGCGGCTGCGCCACCGCCCACGTCGACTCGTCCCAGCCGTGCCCCAGCACCACCGCGTCCGCCGGCAGCCCCGCCGCGTACGCCGACACCGCGTCCAACAACTCACCGGCCGACCGCACCCCGGACAGACCCAGCCCGGACAACACCAGCCCGGTGTCGCTGACATGCACGTGCGCGTCCACGAAAGCCGGCGTCACCAGGGCACCGTCCAGCTCCACCACCCGATCCGCCGACGGAACGTCGGCATCCGAGCCCAGCCACACGATCCGCCCGTCACGGACCAGCAACGCCGTCGCGGACGGATCCGCCGGGCAGTGCAGCACACCGGCGCGGTACAACGTCGAGGGGTTGTTCGTCATGGCCTCAGTCTGCCGCCAGCCGAGCCTCGAACAGCCCACGCACCCCCGGCTCACCCCGCAGCAGACCCAACGCCAACTCCGCGTGCCCCGGCACGTACCCGTTGCCGACCAGCATCGTCACGTCCGCCGCCAGACCCTCCGCGCCCAACGCCGCCGCCGCGAAGCTGGTCGCCATCGAGAAAAAGATCACCGTGCCGCCGTCCGCGGTCGCCAACACCGCACCGTGCTCGCAACCCGGCACATCCACGCACACCACCGTCACATCCGCCGGCATCCCGAGGGCCGAGGTCACCGCCGTCGACAACGCCACCGGATCACGGGCGTCGGCCAACACCACCGCGTCGGCCAGACCCGCCGCCACCAGCGCCTCACGCTCCGCGGCCACCGGCACCACCCCGACCGTACGACCCGCGCCCGCCCGTCGCGCCGCCGCCAGCGCCAACGAACCGCTCTTGCCCGCGCCGCCGACCACCGCCACCGTCACCGGTCGGGCATCCCCCTCGCCCGCCCGTTCGGCCACGTACCGGGACACCACCCGCGACGTCAACGCCGGCGCACCGCACACGTCCAACACCGCCAGGGACAGCTGCGGATCCAATTCCTTCGGCAGCACCGCCGCGATCGACCGGGCGAACAGAATCGCCCACCCCGCACACGGCACCTGCTCACTCCGGCCGTCCCAACCGGCCAACCCGTCGGTCACCACCAGCGGAGTCAAGGTCAGCGACACCAGTGTGGCCACCCGCTCACCCGCCTTGAGCCCCAACGGCGAACGTCGACCCGCCTCCTCGACCGTGCCGATCAGCATCCCGCCCGACCCCGTCACCGGGTTCTGCATCTTGCCCCGGGACGCGATGATGTCGAGCACCTCGGCCCGGATCGCCTCGCCGTCCCCGCCGTGCTTGACGGACAACTGCCGGAAACTCGCCGCGTCCAGGTTCAGCCGCTCCACCCGAATCCGCACCTCGTTCGGCGCGACCTCCGGACGTGTGTCGAGCCGCCAGGCCGCCTGGGGCAACACGCCCCCGGGTTCCAGAACCCGATGCAGACCCACCGGTGACGTCACGCCAACCTCCCCTGTCCGACCGCCTGAAACTCCGCCTTGGACTCGCATGGCGGGAAAACTTACGGCAGACTAATTTCTCCACCGAAATTTTTCCAGTAGCCTGCGGTTCGCCGATCACTCAGGTACAGCAGAGGAGGGGCCGTGACCCAGACCCGACCGCCGGTGCAGACCATCCCGGCAACCCCGCCGGCCCCCACCACCCGCACCGGCCAACCCTACGAATACCGCCGCAGCCCACTCGTCGAACCCGACTGGACCCGCTTCCCCGGCTGGCGCGAAGTCACCCGCGACCAGTGGGAGAGCGCCCAGTGGCAACGCGTCAACTGCGTCAAGAACCTCAAGCAACTGCGCACCGTGCTCGGCGACACCGTCGACGACACCTTCTACGCCGACCTCGAAGCCGACCAACGCGCCCTGGCCACCATGTCCATGCTGGTGACCCCCCAGATGATCAACACAATGGCACCGTACGGCCCGCCCACCACCGACGCGCTGCGCGCCGACCCGATCCGGCGCTACATGATCCCCGTCGCCTCCGACCGGCGCACCGACTGGCCGTCACACCCCTACGCCACCCGCGACTCCCTGCACGAACACGACATGTGGGTCGCCGAGGGCCTCACCCACCGCTACCCCACCAAGGTGCTCGCCGAACTGCTCTCCACCTGCCCGCAGTACTGCGGTCACTGCACCCGCATGGACCTGGTCGGCAACTCCACCCCCACGGTGGACAAGCTCAAGCTCAGCCTCAAGCCCGTCGACCGCTACGACGCCCACATCGGCTACCTGAAGGCCCACCCCGGCGTACGCGACGTCGTGGTCTCCGGCGGCGACGTGGCCAACGTGCCCTGGCGAAACCTTGAGTCGTACCTGATGCGCCTACTTGAGATCGAAACCATCCGCGACATCCGGCTCGCCACCAAGGCCCTCATGGGCCTGCCCCAGCACTGGCTGCAACCCGACGTCGTGGAGGGCCTGGAACGCGTCGCCCGCACCGCCGCCCGGCGTGGCGTCAACCTCGCCATCCACACCCACGTCAACCACGCGCAGTCACTCACCCCGCTGGTTGCCAGGGCCGCGCAGACCGCCCTCGACATCGGCGTCCGCGACGTACGCAACCAGGGCGTGCTGATGCGGGGCGTCAACGCCACCGGCACGGACCTGCTCGATCTCTGCTTCGCGCTCCAGGGCGAGGCGGGCATCCTGCCCTACTACTTCTACATGTGCGACATGATCCCCAACGCCGAACACTGGCGGGTTCCGGTCTGGCACGCCCAGCAGCTTCAGCACGACATCATGGGCTACCTGCCCGGATACGCCACCCCACGGATCGTCTGCGACGTGCCCTTCGTCGGAAAGCGCTGGGTGCACATGGTCACCGAGTACGACCGGGAACGTGGCATCTCCTACTGGACGAAGAACTACCGCACCTCCATCGAGTCCGCCGACCTGGAGGCACTGAGCAAGCGTTACGCCTACTACGACCCGATCGACACCCTCCCTGATGCCGGTCAGCAGTGGTGGCGCGTCCACCGCGACGACTGAACCAGCCAGCTCCCGGCCGGTCGGCACCTCCTCCGCCACCCGCGCCACACCGCGAAGCGGGCCGCCGGAAATGATCCGGCGGCCCGCTTCCGTGCCGAGCGATCACTTACGGAAGGCGTCCTTCGCGTTGCGCCCGGCCTCCTTGAGGTTCTCGCCGACCTGACGGGCGCGGGCGTCGCTCTGCTGGTTGGTGCCCTCGGCCCGCTTGCGCTCGTTGTCAGTCATGTCGCCGATCCGCTCCCGGGCGGCACCGCTCAGTTCCTCGACCTTGTTCTTCGCCTTGTCGGTGAAGCTCATGTCGCCTCCCTGCCTGTTCTCGGCGGTAGAGCGGAGTGATCTCCTCCGCTCTACCGCGTGTCCCCTCGTGCGGTGGTCTGAAACGGCTTTGCTCCGGTGGTGGTGGGTGGCACATCCGCTATGGCATCCTAGGACACTAGGTGTAATCGGAGCTGCGGCGCGGCCGGTCAGCGACGATCCTGTCGCCGCCCGACATTGGACCGAATGTCCTGGTTGACTGGGAGCATGGGCCAACGAATCCACCCGGTCGACGCAATACGGTCCTTCCGGGCCGGGCAACCGTGCGGTGCGACGGCATGAACGAGATCCTGCTCGTCCGGCACGGCGAGACCACCTGGAGCGCGAGCCGCCGTCACACCTCGTACACCGATCTCAATCTCACGCCCGACGGTGAGCGGCAGGCCCGCGCGCTCGGACCGGTCCTCGCCGGACGGCGGTTCGTCGCGGTACTGACCAGCCCACGGATCCGGGCGCTGCGCACCGCGCAGCTGGCCGGCCTCGCCGTCACCGACTCCGACGACGACCTCGCCGAATGGCACTACGGCGACTACGAGGGCCGCACCACCGCGGAGATCCAGGACGAACGGCCCGGGTGGAGCGTCTGGACCGACGGATGCCCCGGCGGCGAGTCGCCCAGCGAGGTCGGCGAACGCCTGGACCGGCTGCTCGCCAGGCTGCATCCCCTGCTCGACCGAGGTCCCGTCGCGTTGGTCGGCCACGCCCACGCGCTGCGCGTGCTGGGCGCCCGGTGGGTCGGCCTGCCACCGTCGGCAGGCGGGCTGCTCCGCCTGGACACCGCCACCCTCAGCCTGCTCGGCCACGAACACGGTCGGCGGGTGATCCTCCGCTGGAACCAACCCGTCGCCCAGCCCGCCGAGCCGGCGAGCGGGTCAACCGGTCGACACTGACCGTCGGAGCAGAGCCGCTCCGGCAGGCAGGCCAGCTCGGAGCCGGAGCAGCACCGGCTCCGGCTGGCGCGAGGCCGGGCCGGAGCCGGTACGACAACCGCAGTCGAACTCAGAGGTAGCGCGACGCCTCGTCCAGGAAATGCTGGGCGTAGCGCTCCGGCGGGATGTCGCCGAGGTAGTACTTCTTGATGTCCTGCCGGGTGGAGGCCAGCGGGTCAGCACCGAGGAAGTCGTCGAGGATCGCGTCGAGTCCCGTCACCCGGCCGCTGTGGGCGTCGATGACGTAACTGGCCCGCCCCAGGGGGAACTCGTCGGTGAACGTGTCCGCCGACGTCGAGACAGCCACCATCGCGAAGGGCTTCTCCGAGTACAGGTAGTCGGCCACCACACTCGACACGTCCGACACCATGGCGTCCGACGCGTTGAAGCAGTCCATCACCGACATCTTCACCTCGGCCTGCTTGCCGAACACGTGCGGCCGCCCGTTGACCTTGCGGTCCTCGTCCAGCAGCGCCCTGATCCGATCACACTCACGGCCCAGCGCCGGATTCCGGTTACTGTACGGGTGCGGCCGGAAGACGATGCTGCAACCGCGCTCGACCAGCGCCTTGACGATGTCGTAGCCGACGTGCAGTGACGAGTAGTTGGAGTCGGCGTAGAAACCCGCCCACGTCGGCGCGTAGAGCACCCGGGGGTTGGCGATCGAGGCGATCGGCTTCGCCGCCACCGCCACGTTCTCCACCTGGGGGCGCCCGACGACGCTGAACATCTCGATCGGCATCTTCACGCCGTTGGCCGCGAAGCGGTCGATCGCGGCCTGGCCGGCGACGAAATTCTTGTCGTACATCCGGAAGACCGGGTTGTGGCTCGGCACCTTGTCGCTGTCGCCATGGTTGAGCTGGATGTGCGTCAGGCTCGTGTACCGCAGGAGGTGGTTGTTCTTCGTCGCGGTGTTCACGTAGAAGGCGGCCCGCATGGACGGGGTGACCACGGAGTCCATGTCCTCCAGGGCGCTGCGCAGCACCACCGGCGCCTTGGTCAGCGCCGCCACCTCGTTGAAGTTGGCCTCACCGCGCACCAGCACGAAGAACTTCCGACCGAGACGCTCCAGATAGGGCAGCCACATCGCGATCTGGTACGCGGTGCCGACGGGCGCGGTCCAGTGCACCACGAACGCCGGTTCGTAGGCGGTAAGCGCCTCGGAGAGGTTCTGCTCGCTGGTCCGCCGCGCCCGAACCCGGCCCAGCCCCTGCCACAGCGTGAACAACGACAGGCCGAGCGCGGCCGCCGACGCCGCAGCGGCGACCACCCCGAGGCCGCCGACGAAGGCGCAGACGAGCGCCACCAGCACCGCGGCACTGTTGACCAGGACCGCGCGGCTCGTGTTCGGGCGCCGGTAGGGCCGCGCGCCGATCCCCGGCAGATTGGCCGTCACCGGGTACGCGCCACGGGAGATGTACCCCATCGGCGGCTCGCTGAGCACCGCCAAGCCGGCCAGAGCCACGCCGACGGCGAGCGCGAGATCGATGCCGTCGTGCACCGTGCCGAGCAGGTACGCGCTGGCCAGCAGCAGGACGCGCGGCACGGCGGCCTTCGCGGTGGAAACCGATCCCCCGCGCAACACATCACGCCAGGTCCAGGCCAGCAACCCGGCTGCCAGCAGGGCCGGCGGCATCGCCCAGAGCCGGAAGCCGTCCACCGCCGCCAGCAGCAGCGCGGCGAGCGCTGAAACGTCGATCACCGTGGAGGTGATGCGCCTTCCCGTCTTCGACTCCACCCATGCCCCCAGTCGGGACGTTTCCGGATCCGCAGTCGTCACCGCCGGCCCCCCGTGGACAACGGGTTGATCCGCAGCACCCGCCCCATCCGGCCCCGCCAACTCGCCAGGGACTCCTGCTGCACCTTGAGTTCCTTCTCCAATTCGGTTACCCGCTCCTCAAGCGTCCTCTGTCCGCGCGGTTCGCGGAACGGTGGTTCGAATTCGTAGGCGCGGCGCTCCAGATCTCCCTCGTGTCCCTCATCCGGCGGGAGCTCCGAGTAGAGGCGGTACGGGATGCCGTGGTACTCGGAAAGTTCGACGGTGCGGGAGTCGTTCGCCAGCACCACCGACGGGGTGCCCGCCAGCACGCCCGCGACGTTGCCGTGAATACGCGTCCCGAAGGCGAAGTGCTGCTGGGCCATGAACCGGAACACCGCGCTGTAGAACAGCATGTTCCCAGAGTTCGACCCGAAGACACCCAACCGAGAGGTGGACAGGCTTTGCTCATGGGACAGCACCGTCAGCGGGCTCTTGCCGGCGCGGATGAGAATGCGTGTCATGAGCGGACTCCGGCCGTCGGCTGGCTGGAACGCGATCGCATCGATCGGTACATCTCATCCTCCCCTTCGAGACACGCGAGGCGACCCGGCCGCCCGGCGGCACCAGCCACCCCGGCGTCCCAGTCATGATCCGGGTCTCACCTTCCGCCGAATCAGGGAAGGATCCTAGCCCCGTCTCCTGGGTCGCAGCGGCACCGGGTGTTCCGGGTCAGTCCGCCGGTGTGCCCGCTGCGGCGGGCGGGACGCCCCGGGTGCGCTGTTGCGCCGCCGGGTCGAGGGTGATTTTGGGCGGTCGGTGCTCGTACGGTGTGGACAGCACCACGGTTGTCCGGGTGGTGACATTGGCCGCCGTCCTGATCTCCTGGAGCACCCGCTCCAGGTCGACCGGACCGGCCACCCGGACGAGCAGCAGGTAGAAGTCCTCCCCCGCCACCGAGTAGCACGAGTCGATCTCCGGCAGGTGCGCCAGCCGGTCCGGCGCGTCGTCCGGCTGGGACGGGTCGAACGGCCGGATCGCCACGAACGCCGTCAAGGGCAGGTCCAGCGCCTCGAAGGAGACCCGCGCGGCGTAGCCCCTGATCACCCCACGCTGCTCCAGCCGACGCACCCGCTGATGCACCGCCGAGACCGACAGGCCGACCCTCTCCGCCAGGTCCGTGTACGACAGTCGGCCGTCCGCGGTCAGCGCCACCACGATGGCGCGGTCGATCTCCTCCACGGCGTGCAACCTACCGGGTACGACAGGCCGACGCGACTGACAAACCCGCCCGCCGTCGCGTTCGGCGGGCGGGTGGTCGCGTTCGGTCAGCCCTTCGCCAGCGCCCGGGAGATCACCAGTCGCTGGATCTGGTTGGTCCCCTCCACGATCTGCAGCACCTTCGCCTCCCGCAGGTACCGCTCGACCGGATGGTCGGCGACGTATCCCGCGCCGCCGAGCACCTGCACCGCGTCGGTGGTCACCCGCATCGCCACATCCGTGGCGAACAGCTTCGCCTTGGCCGCCTCGATGGAGTACGGCCGCCCGGCGTCGCGTAGCCGGGCCGCGGCCAGGGTCAACGCCCGCGCGGCGGAGATCTGGGTGGCGAGGTCGGCCAGGGTGAACCCGAGCCCCTGGAAGTCGATGATCGAGCGGCCGAACTGCTCGCGTTGCCCTGCGTAGTCCACCGCGTAGTCCAGCGCCGCCTGGGCCAGCCCGACCGCGCAGGCCGCGATGCCCAGCCGACCGGAGTCCAGGGCCGACATGGCGATGCGGAAACCGGCCCCGTCGCCGCCGATCAGCCGGTCGGCCGGCACCCGGGCCTCGTCGAAGACGAGCTGCGCCACCGGAGAGGAGCGCAGCCCCATGGTGCGCTCGGCGGCCTGCGGGTGGATGCCCGGCGTGGCCCGGTCGGCGAGCAGGCAGGAGATGCCCTTCGGGCCGGGGCCGCCGGTACGGCAGAAGATGTTGTAGAAGTCGGCCACCTGCGCGTGGGTGATCCACGCCTTGGTGCCGGTGACGACGTAGCCGTCGCCGTCGCGCACCGCTCTGGTGGTCAGCGCCGCGGCGTCCGAGCCGCCCTGCGGCTCCGACAGGCAGTACGCCCCGAGCAACTCGCCGCCGATCATGTCGGGCAGCAGCTTGCGCTGTTCCTCGCTGCCGAAGGCGGCGACCGGATAGCAGGACAGGGTGTGCACGCTGACCGCCTCGGCGACGGCCAGCCAGCGGCCGGCCAGGATCTCCAGCACCTGAAGGTAGACCTCGTACGGCTGGGCGGCGCCGCCGTACTCCTCCGGGTACGGCAGGCCGAGCAGACCCGCCCGGCCCAGCGTACGCAGCACCTCCCGGGGGAACTCGGCCCGCTGCTCGTACTCGGCCACCTTCGGCGCGAGTTCCCGATCGGCCAGCTCGGTGGTCAGCTCCAGCAGGTCACGAGCCTCGTTGGTGGGCAGGATCCGGTCGACAGTCATAGCGCGATGAGCTCCGTGGGGATGGTGTTGAGCCGTCGTACGCCGTCCGTCGTGCAGACGACGATGTCCTCGATCCGGGCGCCGTGCCGCCCGGCCAGGTAGATGCCCGGTTCGACGGAGAAGGCCATCCCCGCCGCCAGCGGACGGTTGTTGCCGGCCACCACGTACGGCTCCTCGTGGCCGTCCAGGCCGATGCCGTGGCCGGTGCGGTGCAGGAAGGCTGCGCCGTAACCGGCCGCCGTGATCGGATCGCGGGCGGCGGCGTCGACGGCGGCGGCGCTCACCCCGGGACGGACCGCCGCGACGGCGGCGAGCTGCGCCTCGTGCAACACCGCGTAGTAGTCCGCGAACTCGGCAGGTGGCGGTCCACCTGTGCAGTAGGTGCGGGTGCAGTCGGAACGGTAGCCCGAGGGCATGGTGCCGCCAATGTCCACCACGACCGGCTCACCCGCGCCGATCGGCCGGTCGGAGGTGCCGTGGTGCGGGCTGGCGCCGTTCGGACCGGCGGCCACGATGGCGAAGTCGACGGTGACATGGCCGGTCGCCCTGATCGCGGCGGCGATGTCGGCGGCCACCTCCGCCTCGGTCCGCCCCGGTCGCAGCCACTGCCCCATCCGGGCGTGCACCGCGTCGATCGCCGCGCCGGCCTCGGCGAGTGCCGCCACCTCCGCAGCCGACTTGTGGATGCGCAGCTCCCGCAGGACCGCCGAGGCCAGCCGCTGCCGGGCGTCGGGGAGCACCGCCCGCAGCGCCAGCACCTGCTCGGCCCACATCCGGTCGGCCAGCCCGACCGCGCCGACCGGCCCGCCGAGGGCGGCGGTCACCAGCGGGTACGGGTCGGTGCCGTCGGGGTGGTCGACGAGGCGCACCCCGGTGGCCGGTGCCGGGGACGCCTCGGCCGCCGGCCGTTCCAGGGTCGGCACGATCAGCGTCGGCTCGCCCTCGGCGGGCAGCACCAGCAGGGTCAGCCGCTCACCGGCGTGCGCGTCGTAGCCGGTCAGGTAGCGCAGGTCGGAGCCGGGGCTGAGCAGCAGCGCGTCCAACCCGGCGGCGGCGACGGCGCGCTGCGCCGTGGTCAGCCGCTGCGGCGGATACAACTCCTCGAACCCCACACCGCTAGCTTAACGGTCGTTTGGGCCGGCTGGCGCGGACGGTGCCGGCCTGTCGCGACGGAACGGTCAGGAATCGAGAAGCACCGGCCGGCCGGACGTCACTAGCTTGACCAGGGTAGATCCCCGGCCGGGCAGCCGCCCGGGCCGGTGCGGTGACTCGCCCGGGAGGTTCTCGATGAAGCGGAACAACTGGATCCGGCAGATCCATCGGTGGCTGGCGATCTCGTTCACGGTGACCGTCATCGTCACCTTCGTCGCGCTCGCGCAGGAGGATCCGGTCCTCTGGATCTCCTACGTGCCGTTGCTGCCGCTCGCGCTGCTGCTGATCACCGGCCTGTACCTGTTCGTGCTGCCGTACGTCCTCCGGCGGCGCGGCGGGCGAGGCACGGCCGGTGTGAGCTGACGGCGCGACCGGATCAATCCGTCAGCCAGAGACAGAACGGGTGGCCGTCCGGGTCCAGGCAGACCCGGACGTCCTCCTGCGGCTGGTGGTCGGCCAGCGTCGCGCCGCAGGCCAACGCGTGTTCCAGCGCGGCCGGCAGGCCCCCGGGTCGGGCGTGTCCAGATTGACAGTGGTAAGCGTCAGCCGGGTCGGTACGGTCATCGGCTCCTCCTTCGTCGCTGCGCCGGCTCGCACCGTCGACCTGCCGTGCGCCGGGAAAGTCGGTGCGGTGTGCCAGGCTGTCGGACGTGACAGCGCAGACCCCGATCATGCTCATCGACGCGCCCAGTCTCTACTTCCGGGCGTACTTCGGCATTCCCGAGTCCGCCGCGAGGACGGCCGACGGCCAGCCGGTCAACGCGGTGCGCGGGTTCCTCGACATGCTCGCCCAGCTGGTGCGCACCCGGCGGCCGGGGCGGATGGTGTGCGCGATGGACCACGACTGGCGGCCCGACTGGCGGGTCGCGCTGCTGCCGTCGTACAAGGCGCACCGGGTGGCGCCCGAGGGTGGCGAGGTGGTGCCGGACACCCTCTCCCCGCAGGTGCCGATGATCCTTGAGGTGCTCGACGCGCTGGGGGTGACCGTCGTCGGCGCGACCGGCTACGAGGCCGACGACGTGCTGGGCACCCTCTCGGTCACCCAGCCCGGGCCGGTCGAGGTGGTCTCCGGAGACCGGGACCTGTTCCAGCTGATCGACGACGCCCGGAGCGTGCGACTGCTCTACATCGGGCGGGGCGTGGCCAAGCTGGACGACTGCGACGACGCCGCCGTGCGGGCCCGCTACGGCGTGCCAGCCGACCGGTACGCCGAGTTCGCCGCGCTGCGCGGCGACCCGTCCGACGGGCTGCCCGGGGTGGCCGGCGTCGGCGAGAAGACCGCCGCCCGGCTGGTCGACAGGTACGGCGACATCGCCGGCATCCTCGCCGCCCTGGACGACCCGGCCGCCGGCTTCGCACCCGGGCTGCGCACCAAACTCGACGCCGCCCGGGACTACCTGGCCGTGGCGCCGAAGGTCGTCAAGGTCGCCCTGGACGTGCCCCTACCACCGCTGGCCACCGAGCTGCCGGTGTCGCCGGCCGACCCGGAACGGCTACTCGACCTCGCCGAGCGGTGGAACCTCGCCGGCTCCACCCGACGCCTGGTCGACGCGCTCGCCACCCGCACCACGACGAGTTGACCCGCTTCCAGGTCGGCTCGGGCGACCATCCGGCCCCGGGGGCGACCGGTCGCGTCGCGGGTCAGACGACCTCGCGCAGGTAGCCGTCGATGGCGGCGGCCAGGATCTGCTCGCCGGGACGTGCCCACACCTCGGCGTTGAAGACCTCCACCTCGATCGGGCCGGTGTAGCCGGCCGCGTCGACCTCCTCACGCAGTCGACGCAACTCGATGCAGCCGTCGCCGGGCAGCGCCCGGCCGAGCAGCACCCCCTCCGGCAGTGGGGTGATCCAGTCGCAGACCTGGAACGCGGCGATCCACTCCCCCGCCCGGGCGATCTGGTCGTGGACGGTGTCGTCCCACCACACGTGGTACGCGTCCACCACCACGCCGACCACGCCCGGGTCGAACCGCTCGGCGATGTCCAGCGCCTGACCGAGGGTGGCGATCACGCACCGGTCGGCGGCGAACATCGGGTGCAGCGGTTCGATGGCCAGGGTCACCCCGGCCGCGTCGGCGTGCGGCGCGAGTTCGGCGATCGCGTCGGCGGCTCTGGCCCGGGCACCGTCGATGTCCCGGCTGCCGGCCGGCAGCCCGCCGGAGACCAGAACCAGCACGGGTGCGCCGAGCGTGACCGCCTCGTCGACGGCGCGCAGGTTCCGCTCCCGCCAGTCGTCGACGGTGAAGAACCCGCCCCGGCACAGGGTGGTGACCGCCAGCCCGGCGTCGCGGACCAGCTTCGCGGCGCGGTCGAGACCGTACTCGGCGACCGGTTCCCGCCACAGGCCGACGCCCGGTACGCCGGCGGCGACACAACCGGCGACCAGCTCCGGCAACGGCCAGTGCTGGGCGGTCGCCTGGTTGAACGAGAACCGGCGCAGGGCCGCCCGGCTCGCCGGCCCGGCCCCGTGAGCAGGCCCGCTCACTGGGGCACCCCGCTAACGGTGAAGAAGGCCCGGGCGCGGTCGGCGGCCAGCTCGGCGTCGGGCAGCAGGCCGGCGGCGTCGGCGAGGCTGAGCAGGATGCCCAGGTGCTGCGGTGCACGACCGGACTGCAATCCGCCGACCATCGTGAAGTGCTGCTGATGCCCGGCCAGCCAGGCGAGGAAGACGATGCCGGTCTTGTAGTACCAGGTGGGTGCGGCGAACAGGTGCCGGGCCAGCGGCACGGTGGGAGCGAAGATCTCCTCGTACCGGGACAGGTGACCGCGGTCGAGGGCGGCCAACGCGGCCGACGCGGCCGGCGCGATGGCGGCGAAGACGCCCAACAGTGCGTCGGAGTGGCCGGCGTCGTCACCCCGGATAAGTTCCGGGTAGTGGAGGTCGTCGCCGGTGTAGAGGCGTACGCCGGCCGGCAGTCGGCGGCGCAACGCCACCTCACGCCCGGCGTCGAGCAGCGACACCTTGATGCCGTCCACCCGGGGCGCGTGGGCCTTGAGCAGCTCGACGACGGTGTCGGCGGCCAGGTCCAGGTCGGCCGTGCCCCAGTAGCCGGACAGCGCCGGGTCGAACATCGGACCGAGCCAGTGCAGCACCACCGGCCCGTCGGCGGCGTGCAGCAGGTCGTCGTACACCCGCAGGTAGTCCTCGGGGCCGCGGGCGGCGGCGGCCAGGTGCCGGCTGCACATCAGCACCGGCACCGCCCCGGCGGCCCGCACGTCGTCGAGCTGCGCCCGGTAGGCGGCGGTGACCTCGGTGAGCGTCGCCGTGCCGGGCGGCAACTGGTCGGTGGTGGCCCCGGCGACGATCCGCCCACCGACGGACCGGGCCTCCGCCGCGCTGCGGCGGATCAGCTCCCGGGTAGACGGGTAGTCCAGGCCCATGCCGCGCTGAGCGGTGTCCATCGCCTCGGCCACCCCCAGGCCGTGGGACCACAGGTGCCGGCGGAAGGCGAGGGTACGGTCCCAGTCCAGGACCGCCGGGGTGCCCGGGGTGTTGTCGGCGGCCGGGTCGGCCACCACGTGCGCGGCGGCGTACGCGACGCGGGAGCGCGGCGGGCCCTCGGGGCGTGGATGCCCGCTGCCGCCGGACAACCGGATCCGCCGGCCGCCGGGCAGGGTCACCTGGGCGCCGCTCACACCGCCGCCTCGCTCCGCTCGCCGGCCGCGCGACCGAGCCTGCTGGTTCGCTCACTCACAGGGCCAGCTCCGGCACCTCGACGCGGCGGCCCTCCCGAGCCGACAGCAGGCCCAACTCGGCCAGCTGCACCCCACGGGCGCCGGCCAGGAAGTCCCACGGGAACGGCTCGCCGGTGGCGACGTGCCGCAGGAACGCCTCCCACTGCACCTTGAACCCGTTGTCGAAGTCCTCGTTGTCCGGCACCTCCGTCCACTGCGAACGGAAGTCCTCGGTGGCGGGCAGATCAGGGTTCCAGACCGGCTTCGGGGTGACCGCCCGGTGCTGCACCCGGCAGCGCCGCAGCCCGGCCACCGCGCTGCCCTCGGTGCCGTCGACCTGGAACTGGACCAGTTCGTCACGGTGCACCCGGACACACCAGGACGAGTTGAGCTGGGCGATGACGCCGCCCGCCAGCTCGAAGGTGCCGTAGGCGGCGTCGTCGGCGGTGGCCTCGTAGGGCCGTCCGGCCTCGTCGACCCGACGGGGAATGTGGGTGGCAGTGGTGGCGGAGACGCTGCGCACCTCGCCGAACAGCTCCGCGAGCACGTAGTGCCAGTGCGGGAACATGTCCACCACGATGCCGCCGCCGTCGGCGGCCCGGTAGTTCCACGACGGGCGCTGTGCAGGCTGCCAGTCACCCTCGAACACCCAGTAGCCGAACTCGCCGCGTACCGACAGCACCCGGCCGAAGAAAGCGCCGTCGAGCAGCCGCTTCAGCTTGCGCAGTCCCGGCAGGAAGAGCTTGTCCTGCACCACGCCGGTGCGTACGCCGGCCGCCCGGGCGGCGCGCGCCAGCTCCAGGGCGGCGGCGGTGTCCTCGGCGAGGGGTTTCTCGGTGTAGACGTGCTTGCCGGCCTCAATGGCCTGGCGGATGGCCTTCTCCCGCTGCTGGGTCACCTGCGCGTCGAAGTAGACCTGGACGTCGTCGCGGGCCAGGGCGGCGCTCAGGTCGGTGGTCCAGTCGTCCAGGCCGTGTCGTTCGGCGATCTCGCGCAGCTTGGCCTCGCCGCGGCCGACGAGAACGAGATGCGGCCAGACGGTGGTGCCGTCGGCCAGCGGTACCCCACCGGCGGAACGGATGGCCAGCAGGGAGCGCACCAGATGCTGCCGGTATCCCATCCGGCCGGTGACGCCGTTCACGATGATGCCGATCGACCTGCGGGTCATGGGGGTCCTTCCGTCGTAGGCGCCCGAACCGGGTGAGGTAAGCGCTTTCCTGACCAGGTTAGGCCGCCCCTCCGAGGCCAGGCAAGGGCTTACCTGAAGACGCTGCGTCCGGCCGTGACGACCGACGCCGGTCCGCCACGGCCGGTGCAAATCGCTGGCCATCCCGCCACCGGAACGAAGACCATCAGTGGGTGGAACGCCAGTCCGACGAGATCGTCGCGTGCTACACCGACCAGTACCGCGAGGACCTGCGGCTCGCCGCACGGCCGCAGGCCCGGCTGGAGCGGACCCGCACGGTCGCGGCGAGCGCCCATCTGCTCGCCCGGGGCATCGTCCGCGATCCGTCGGACAGCGGGCGGGACCGGCCGGACCCGCGGCCTTGACCTGCGCTAACCACGCCCCGGAAAAGGCTCCGCGCTGCGGTACGGTGTCGCTGGTCGCCGCGACAGCGGCCGGCGCGACGCATGAGGGGGCGGGTGTGGCGACGCTGTCCGATGTGGCCCGACGGGCCGGTGTCTCACCCGCCACCGCCTCCCGCGTGATCAACAGCAGCAGCAAGCCGGTCACCGAGGAGCTGCGCGAGCGGGTGCTGCGGGCGGTCGCCGAGTTGCAGTACGTGCCCAACGCCCACGCCCAACTGCTGGCCCGGTCACACCGCGGCGCCGTCGGAGTGATCGTGCACGACGTCTCCGACCCCTACTTCTCGGAGATCACCAGGGGCCTGCAACGGGTCGCCACCGACCAGGGCCGGCTGTTGATGATCTGCAACAGCTACCGCGACCCGGAACGGGAGTTGGAGTACGTCGAGCTGCTGCGGGGTCAGCAGGTCGCCGCCATCGTCCTGGCCGGCTCCGGGTACCACCACGCCGACTTCACCCGGCTACTCAACGGTAAGCTCGCCGCGTACGAGGCCACCGGTGGTCGGGTCACCGTGATCGGCCGCCACGAGCACTCCGGCGACGCGGTGATGCCGGACAACCGGGGCGGTGGCGAACTCCTCGGTCGGGAGCTGTGCCGCCTCGGCCACGAACACATCGGTGTGGTGGCCGGGCCCCGGGTGCTGACCACCATCACCGACCGGCTCACCGGGTTGCGCGCGGCACTCGCCGAACACGGCCGGGACCTGCCGGAACACCGCATCCGGTACGCCGATTTCGACCGCGACGGCGGCGCCGAGGCCACCGCCGCGCTGCTCGACGCGGAGCCCGGCCTGACCGCGATCGCGGCACTCAACGACTCGATGGCCATCGGGGCGCTGGCACTGCTGCGCGCCCGCGCGGTGCCGGTGCCGCAGCGGGTCAGCGTCTTCGGCTTCGACGACATGCCGATGGCCCGCGACGTCACCCCGGCGCTGACCACGGTCCGGCTGCCACTGATGGAGATGGGCGCCCGGGCGATGGCCCTGGCGCTCGACTCGGGCGCCGCCGGCCCTCGGGTCGAGTCGCTGGCCGCCGAGCTGATCCGTCGGGACAGCACCGGGCACGCCCCGAGGTAGAGCGGCTCTCGACCTCCGGGCTCACGGCGCCACCACTCGTCTACCGCCGTCGAAAACGTTATCGTGAGTGATCATCGTTAGGAGCCCCATGCCTCGCGCGCACCTCACCATCAATCCGGCCTTCACCATCGGCCCGGTCCGTCGCCGGCTCTTCGGCGGTTTCGTCGAGCACCTCGGTCGCCACATCTACGACGGGATCCACGAGCCCGGGCATCCGAGCGCCGGGCCGGACGGATTCCGGCGCGACGTGATCGATCTGGTCAAGGAGCTCGGGGTCAGCACGGTCCGGTACCCGGGCGGCAACTTCGTCTCTGGCTACAACTGGGAGGACGGTGTCGGGCCGGCGGCCGAGCGGCCGCGCCGGCTCGATCTCGCCTGGCACTCCACCGAGACCAACGAGGTCGGCCTGCACGAGTTCCAGCACTGGCTCGACCTGGTGGGCAGCGAGCTGATGCTGGCTGTGAACCTCGGCACCCGGGGCCCGAAGGAGGCCGTCGAGCTGCTGGAGTACACCAACCTGCCGGCCGGCACCACCCGCGCCGCGCAACGGGCCGCCAACGGCCGCAAGGAGCCGTTCGGCATCGCCATGTGGTGCCTCGGCAACGAGATGGACGGCCCCTGGCAGCTCGGCCACCGCGACGCCACCGACTACGGCAAGCTCGCGGCGATGACGGCGAAGGCGATGCGCCAGGTGGACCGGGACCTGGAGCTGGTCGCCTGCGGATCGTCCGGCCGTGGCATGCCGACCTTCGGTGAGTGGGAACGCGTCGTGCTGACCCACGCCTACGACGACGTCGACTACATCTCCTGCCACGCGTACTACCAGGAGCACGACGGGGATCTCGCGAGCTTCCTCGCCTCCGGGGTCGACATGGACACCTACATCGAGTCGGTGGTCGCCACCGTCGACCACGTACGCACGGTCAAGCGGTCGTCCAAGCGGGTGGATCTCGCGTTCGACGAGTGGAACATCTGGTACATGAGCCGGTGGCAGGAGCAGGCCCGCACGTTCACCATCGACGAGTGGCCGGTCGCCCCACGCCTGCTGGAGGACCGCTACACCGTCGCGGACGCCGTGGTCCTCGGCGGTCTGCTCATCTCGCTGCTCAATCACGCCGACCGGGTCACCTCGGCGAACCTCGCGCAGCTGGTCAACGTGATCGCGCCGATCATGACGGAGCCGGGCGGGCCGGCCTGGCGGCAGACGACGTTCTTCCCGTTCTCGGTCACCTCGCACGCCGCCCGGGGCGACGCGCTGCGGGTGCTGGCCGACGCCGACGAGACCACCACCGCCACCTTCGGCTCGGTGCCGGTGGTGGCCGCCGCCGCGACCAGCGACGGCAGCTCGCTGTCGGTGTTCGTGCAGAACCGGCACCTCACCGAGGCCACCACCGTGACGATCGACCTCGGCGCGTTCCAGCCCAGCGGCGCCGTCTCGGCTCGGGGAGTCTGGGACACCGACGTACGCGCCGCCAACGACCTGCGCGACCCGCACCGGGTGGGCTTGCGGACCAACGACACCGCACGGCTCTCCGACGGTCGGCTCACCGTCGAACTGCCCCCGGTGTCGTGGACCGCGCTGACTGTCGAGCGCGTCGGATCCGGCACAGCCTGACGGCTCAGGCCATCGCCCGTATCGTCTCCGCCGTGACACCGGCACTCGGAAACCTCACCCGCCAGTCGACGCGAAGCTGCTCGTCACCCGCTACCTGCCCGGCCGATTGGTGCTCGGCAGCGGACACGCCGAGGATCCCCGCGTCTACCGGCAGGCCGGCGAGCTGCTGGCACTGCTGCACGCCCAGGTGGTCGTCACCGACGACGACCACGAGCGACGCGAGAACGAGAGGTCGCTGGCCTGGCTGTCCCGGCCACATCGGATCGCCGCGCACACCGTGCGGCGGCTACGGGCCGAGATCACCTCGTGGCCGACCCCACCCGCCCGCCTCGTGCCCACCCACGGGGACTGGCAGCCCCGGAACTGGCTCGTCCACGACGGCGTGGTGGGGGTCATCGACTTCGGTCGCGCCGCTATGCGCCCCGCGTTCACGGACCTGGGCCGGCTGGCCGCCCAGGAGTTCCGCCGCGATCCGAGGCTTGAGACAGCCTTTCTCGACGGGTACGGGCCCGATCCCCGCGAGCCGGACGCGTGGCACCGCACCCGGGTCCGCGAGGCGATCGGCACCGCGGCGTGGGCGTACCGGGTGGGCGACGAGACGTTCGAGGCCCAGGGCCACCGCATGATCGCCGAGGCGCTATGAGACATCCATTAAGGACGCTGCCCTCAGCCGGGCACCGCGTCATCAGCGCCGGTGTCACTCGTGCGGCACGATGTGGCTGCCGCCTACGCTGTCCGGGTGGCACCGGTCAGTCCAACGCAGCGGGTCCTCTCCCCCGACGACGTGGTCGACTTCGTCCGGTCCTCGTTCGGGCCGGACCGGCGGGTGGCCGACTGCGGGCCGCTGTCCGGCGGCGGCTTCGCCGCGGTGTGGTGGGTCCGCCTCGACGACGGTCGGCCGGCGGGCCGCACGCCATCAGGTCACCGGGACGTGGTGCTGAAGGTCGCCCCGCCGCCCACCACCCGGCTGTTGCGCTACGAGACCGACCTGCTCGCCGCCGAGGCGCGCTACTTCCGGCTGGTCGCCGCACGGGCACCACAGGTGCCGGTGCCGCCGGTGCTGCACCACGGCCGGGACCGGCGGCTCGGTGAGTGGCTGGTCACCGGCCGGCTGCCCGGCCTGGCGCTGCCCGACCTGGACGGTCACGACGGGCCGGTGCGCGCCGACCTGGGCGCGGCGACGGCCGCCCTGCACCGGATCACCGGCGACCGGTTCGGCTACGACGCCGGGCGCACCGGCGGCCCCACCTGGTCGGCCGCGTTCACGGCGATGATCGAGGACCTGCTCGCCGACGCGGCCGACTGGCAGGTGGCGTTGCCGGTGCCGCCGCAGCGGCTGCGCGCCCTGGTGGCCCGGCACGGCGAGCTGCTCGACACGGTACGCCGGCCGACCGCCGCACGGACGGCGCAGGCTGCCCACCGCCGCACGGACGGCGCAGCCGGGTCGGACCAGCCGGCGCAGGCCAGCCGGCCCGACTGACGTTCGACCACACACCGGAGGAGCCGTGTTGCGAGACCGTCACGCCAACCTGGCGCGGATCCGTTCGCTCGACCCCGAGCGTGACCATCTGGCGATCTACCAGACGATGCTGCGTCGCGAGTTCTGTTGGGATCTGAGGCTCGGGCTCAACCTGGCCTTCAACCGCTCCTTCTCGATCCCGGAGATCGCCGCCGTGCACACCGCCACCGGCGAGCTGACCCGGCGGACCCGCAAGCGCATCGACGACACCGGCCTGCTGATGTACGAGATGGTGCTCAACGGATTCGACCATCCGCGCGGGCGCTCCGCGTTGCGTCGGGTCAACCAGATCCACCGCCCGTACGGCATCGGCAACGACCACTACCGGTACGTGCTCGGCTGCCTGGTGGTGGTGCCGACCCGGTGGATCGACAGGTACGGCTGGCGTCCCACCTGCTGTCACGAACGGCACGCCACCCACACCTTCTACCGGGAACTGGGCCGCCGGATGGGCATCACCGACATCCCGGAGACCTATCAGGAGTTCGCCGACTGGTTCGACGCGTACGACGCGGCGCAGCTGCGGCCCAACGACGACGCGGCGGCGATCGAGCGGGCCACCCGGGCGCTGCTGCTCGGCCGGCTGCCCCGACCGCTGGCTCCGATCGGTGACGCCCTGGTCGCCGCGCTGTACGACGACCGGCTGCGCGCGGCCACCCGGGTCGCCACCCCGGCCTGGCCGGTGCGGGCCGGGCTGCACGCCGGGCTGCGCGTCCGGGCGTGGCTGCTGCGCCACGTCGGCCGGCCCCGCACCGAGCCGCTGTTCGCCGACGGGGTGATCAGCACGAGGACGTATCCCGACGGCTACACCATCGACCAGCTCGGCCCGGCTGACCCGCCCGCCCGGCAGACGCCCGTCGACGACGCCGCCACCGCAGGCGGCCCCGACCCCGGCTAACCGGTCGGGATCGGGGTACGCCGCGGGTCAGGACGGTGCGAAGCGGGAGATCGGGTTGGTCAGGGCACCGACCAGTTGCAGGGCGGCGGACGGGTCGGCCAGGTCGACCATCTGCTGGTTGTCGCGCAGTTGCAGCCGGTTGAGGCAGGACAGTGCGAACTCCGGGGCGAACAGGTCGTACCGGGCCAGCCGGTCGGCCAGGTGGGGTACCCGGCCGGCGTACTCGGTGGCGCAGTCGGCCACGGTACGCCAGAACTCCTCCTCGCCGACGACCCCCTGATCGGCCAGGGTCGCGCCGAGAAAGCGGAAGAAGCAGTCGAAGACGTCGGTGAAGATCGACAGCAGCTTCATGTCCTCCGGAATGTCGGCGCGGACCCGCTCGACAGCGGGCGGCAGCTGCGCCGCGGCGCTCATCACCACGATCTCCTCGGCGATGTCCTTGAAGATCGCTCGCTCGACGATCCCGTCGCGCAGCACCAGGATGACGTTCTCACCGTGCGGCATGAACGCCAGGTCGTAGGCGTAGAACGCGTGCAGCAGCGGGGTCAGGTAGGCGTTCAGGTAGCGGCGCAGCCACACCGCCGGCGCCAGCCCGGAGGCGGCGATCAGCTCGGCGGCGAACGACCGCCCGTCGGCGTCGACGTGCAGCAGCGACGCCATGGTGGCCAGTCGCTGACCGTCAGCCAGGTCGGGGACGGGGCTCTCCCGCCAGAGCGCGGCCAGCATCTTCCGGTACGGCGAGTAGCGGTCGGTGGCGGCCTCGTACTGGCGGTGCCGGTAGCCGACGGCGGCCCGCTCCCTGATTATCGTCAGCCCGGTGGCCCGGAACACCTCGTCGCCGTCGATCAGGTCGGCCAACCAGTCGTTGATGGCCGGGGTGGCCTCCATGTACGCGGCCGACAGCCCCCGCATGAAGCCCATGTTCAGCACGGACAACGCGGTCTTGACGTAGTGCCGCTGCGGGTGGCTGACGTTGAAGAAGGTGCGGATGGACTGCTGGGCGAGGTACTCGTCGGGCCCCGCACCGAGGCAGACCAGTCGGCGACGCGCCACCTCGCCGGCGAAGGTGACAGACAGCTTGTTCCACCACTGCCAGGGATGCACCGGGATGAGGTGGTAGTCGGCGAGGTCCAGGCCCAGCTCGGACATGGTCGCGGCGAACCGGGCGAGGGTCGCCTCGCCCAGTTCGGTGCGCAGCAGCGTCTCCTCGTCCAGGTCTGCGGCGCTGGTGAAGGTGGTGTGGTCGCGGTGGGCGGCGAGCCAGATCAGCCGCACCGGGTGGGCCGCCTCGGGGGCGTACCGGTGGTACTCGTCGACACCGAAGCCGAGTCGCCCGTTGTTGGCCACGAAGCAGGGGTGGCCCTCGGTCATCGACGTCTCGATGGTCTGGAAGTCGGCCTCCACCAGCTTCGCCGCGCCGGGCAGCGCCCGGTCCAGCTTGTATGCCAGGCCGGCGAGGGTGGAGGTGATCTCCTCAAGGTAGACCGGCAGGATCCGGTCGGTGAGGCCGAGCGCGTCGCGCAGGTCGAGGCAGAGATCGACCGCGTCCAGCGGCAGCGGCTCGCCGTCCCGGTGCCGGGTGATGCTCTCCGGGTCGATGTCCCAGTGCTCCAGGGTCAGCACCCGGGCCGCGAACCGGTACCGGACCGCGCCGGAGGCGGCGGTGACGGCGTACCAGCGGCGGCCGGTGCCCTCGACGGCGGCCGGGTCGTCCGGTTCGGGAGTGAGTAGGCGCTCGTGGGTGAATTCGGCGAGCGCCTTGCGCACCAGCAGGCGGTTTGCCCGCTCCCAGGTCTGTGGGCGCAGGTGGGCCACCGGGTCGCGGGTGGTCATGCCGGTACTCCTTCGTCTCGGGTGGCGGCCAGGAACCGCTGCCGGGTGCAGATGCTCAGCAGGGCCGTCTTCTCCGGCTTGGTGACCGGTCCGACCACCTGGAAGCCGACCGCCGCGTTGAGCGCGTGCACGGCGGTGTTGCGCACGTCCGGCTCCACCACGACCCGGTGCGTGGCGGAGTCGGCGAAGAGCCAGGCCAGCACGGTGGTGATGACCGCGCGGGTGAAGCCGGAGACGGGGGTGTCGGTGGGCGCGCAGAGAAAGTGCATGCCGACGTCGCCGGGCCGGGCATCGTGCAGGCCGACCAGTTCGACGCGCGCCGGATCGTAGCGTTCGGCGAGGAACGCCGGCCCGCTCCGCCACAGACCGAGGTACGCCTCGTGATGCGGATGATCGGCGATGCGCTGGTACTCGGCGACCACGGCGCCGACGTCGGCGTCCTGCATCAGCCAGAACGCCGCCTTGGGGTGGGTCACCCACCGGTGCAGCGTCGGCGCGTCGGCGGTCACGTCGAGCGTACGCAGGGCGAAATCGCCGAGACGCCGATCGTGGCGGGTGTAGACGACCCCGGTCACCCGGTCACCCCGAAGTCCTGGAAGGCGATCGACTTCTCGATCGGGTACGCCTCACGGCCGAGCAGTTCCCGGATGATCCAGCTGTTGCGGTACGGGCCCATGCCGAGATCGGGCGAGGTGATGCTGTGCGTGTGGGTGCCGCCGTTCTGCAGGAACACGCCGCGCCCGGTGCAGTCCACGCTGTAGTTGCGGGCCACGTCGAACCGACCGTGGGCGTCGAAGCGCAGCCGGTCCCGGACCGGGTCCAGGAACGCCGGCATCTCGTACCGGTAGCCGGTGGCCAGCACCAGCCCCTCGGTGTCCAGGGTGAAGTCGCGTTCCTGCTCGACGTGGCGCAGCCGCAGGGTGTGCGCGCCGGTGCGCTCGTCGTGGGTGACCCCGGTCAGCTCGGTGTTGGTCAGCAGCCGGGTGTTCACCGGGCCGTCGATGCTGGCGGCGTAGAGCAGGTCGTAGATGTCGTTGACCAGATCGGCGGAGATGCCCTTGAACAACCCCTTCTGCTCGGCCTCCAGCCGGTACCGGGTGGGCTCGGGCAGCGCGTGGAAGTAGTCCACGTAGTCCGGCGAGGTCATCTCCAGCGTGAGCTTGGTGTACTCCAGCGGGAAGAAGCGGGGCGAACGGGTCACCCAGTTGAGCTGGTAACCGTGGGTGTGGATGTCGCCGAGCAGGTCGTGGTAGATCTCGGCGGCGCTCTGCCCGCTGCCGACGATGGTGATGCTCCGCTTGGCCTGCAACGCGTCCCGGTGTTCCAGGTACCGGGAGTTGTGCACGGCGTCCGAGCTCAGCCCGGCGCAGGCGACCGGCAGGTGCGGTGGGGTGCCGGTGCCGAGCACCAGGTGCCGGGCCCGGTGGGTGACGGTGGCGCCGCCGACCGTGGCGGTCACCACGTACCGGTCGTCGGTGGGGTCGTGCTCGACGGCGGTGACCTGGTGGCCGAACCGCAGGTTGGGCAGCTTCGCGGCGGCCCAGCGGCAGTACGCGTCGTACTCCACCCGCAGCGGGAAGAAGTTCTCCCGGATGTAGAAGGGGTAGAGCCGGCCCATCTCCTTGAGATAGCTGAGGAAGGAGAAGGGCGAGGTGGGGTCGGCGAGGGTGACCAGGTCGGCCAGGAACGGCGTCTGCAACCGGGCCGACTCCAGCAGCATGCCGGGATGCCAGGAGACGTCCTCGCGGGCCTCCAGGAACAGCCCGTCGAGGTCGGCGATGGGTGCGGTCAGGCAGGCCAGGCCGAGGTTGTACGGCCCGAGGCCGATCCCGATGAAGTCGTAGCTTTCCATCCGGCCCTCCAGGCTCGGGTTGGCGAGTGCCATGATCAGCCGACCGGGCAGGTCAGGTCGGCGGCGGGCGCACCGGCGTGTTCGTGCACGTGACGGCCGGCGTGCTCGGCGATCAGGTCCAGCACGTAGGCGACGTCCTCGACGGTGGTGGCCGGGTTCAGGACGGTGAACTTGAGGTACTGGCGACCGTCGACCCTGGTGCCGGCGACCACGGCGAGACCGGAGGCGGCCAACGCCTCGCGGGCCCGCAGGTTGGCCGCGTCGGCCAGGTCCCGGCCGGGTCCGGTGGGCCGCCAGCGGAACACCACGGTGCTCAGCTGCGAACGGGTCAGCACCTCGAAGCGTGGGTCCGCGGCAACCAGCTCCCATGCCTGCGCGGCCCGGTCGCAGACCTCGTCGAACAGTTCACCGACGGCGTCGGGCCCCATCACCCGCAGGGTGAGCCAGAGTTTGAGCGCGTCGAACCGGCGGGTGGTCTGCAGGCTCTTGTCGACCTGGTTGGGGATGCGCTGGGCGACCATCCGGGCCGGGTTGAGGTAGTCGGCGTGCCAGGTGGCGTGCCGCAGGGTCCGCCGGTCGCGGACCAGCAGCGTGCTGGAGCTGACCGGCTGGAAGAAGGACTTGTGGTAGTCGACCGTCACCGAGTCCGCGCGTTCGATGCCGTCGAGCAGGTGCCGGCGGGTGGGCGAGACCAGCAGCCCGCAGCCGTACGCGGCGTCGACGTGCAGCCACACGCCGGCCGTCGCGCACACCTCGGCGATGCCGTCGAGCGGGTCGATCGTGCCGAAGTCGGTGGTGCCGGCGGTGGCCACCACCGCCATGACGGTCAGTCCGGCGCGCCGGCAGCGGGTGATCTCGTGCCGGACCGCGCCGGGGCGCATCCGCCGGTCGGGGCCGGTCTCCACCACCACTACCGCGTCCGGTGCCAGGCCGAGCAGCTTTGCCGCCTTCTGCACGCTGAAGTGACCGGCCGCCGAGGCGATGATCCGCAGCTGGGGCAGGAGGATCCGCCGGTCGGCGGAGGTCGCCGCGGCCAGCGCCTCCTCCCGGGCCAGCAGCAGGGCGTGCAGGTTGGACTGGGTGCCGCCGCTGGTGAACACCCCGTCGGCGATCGGGCCGAGACCGATCCGGTCGGCGGTCCACTCGATGAGCCGGCGTTCGATCAGGGTGCCGCCGGCGCTCTGGTCCCAGGTGTCCATGGAGGAGTTGACCGCGCTGAGGATCGCCTCGCCGAGCAGCGCCGGGATCACCACCGGGCAGTTGAGGTGGGCCAGGTAACGAGGGTGGTGGAACCAGACCGCGTCGCGCAGGTAGACGTCCTCCAGCTCGTCGAGCGCGGCGGTGGTGTCGCCCAGCGGCCGGTCCAGGTCGATCGCCTCCACCCGGGGGGCGAGTTCGTCCGGGCGTACGCCGGTGAAGGGTCCGTTCGCCTCGGCCACCCGACGGGCGACCCGGTCGGTGCCGGCGGCCACCGCCCGGCGGTACTGCTCGACCGTGTCGTGGTTGAGCAGGTGTGCCCGGGCAGGTGTGGTCTCGCGCGTCGGGTGGGTCGGCGTTGCCTCGGCGGGGTGCCCCGGCAGGGTCATGGACGTGTCCTCCACGCTCGGCGGTTCGGTTTTCGGGCAGCCGGAACCCGCCGCACGACAGGTGGGCGGCGGGCAGTTCGGTCCTGGGGGGGGTTGCGGGGCGGCCGGTGCGGTGGTCGACCGTGGCCGGCCGCCCGGCCGCGTCAGGTGAGCTTCCTCGCTCCCTGGATCGCCTTGGCGAGGTTCTCCAGCAGCGGAGCCGCGCCCGCGTACGAGAACCGGGGCACCGCGTCCCACGGCGCGACCTGCCCGGCCTGCACGGCGGGCAGTTGCTTCCAGGTGGGCTTGGCGGCCAGATCGGTGGGTTGCAGGGCGGTGCCGCGGTTGTCGAGCAGGATCAGGTCGGCGGGGAACTTGCCGGCGTTCTCCCAGCTGAGCGCCTCGAAGTAGTCGCCGGCCTCAAGCTTGGTCGGCACCACGATGTCGACGCCGAGTTCGGCGAAGTACATCAGGTCGGTGCTGACCTTGGGGTTGGAGACGTAGAACAGGTCGGGGCTGCCCGAGGCGGCCATCACCTTGATGCCCGGGTTGGCCGCGACGGCCTGGCGGACCGCCTCCGCGGCGGCCTCGAACCGTGCCTTGGCGTCGGTGACCTTGGACGCGGACAGGTCGGCGCCGAGGGACTCGGCGAGCTGGGCGTACCGTTCGATCGGCGTGGTCATCGGCACCCGGGCGGTGGAGATGGTCACCACCGGCGCCAGCGGCAGGATCTTGTCCTTGCTCTCGTCCGGCACGTACCAGTAGGCGCCCGGGTCGTACGAGTGGGTGACCAGCAGCTCCGGGCGGAGAGCGGCGTACTTCTCGACGCTGAACTCGCCCCAGACGTTGCCGAGGATCTCCACGCTCTCCACGTGCAGGTCACCGGCCTGCGGCTCCACGCTGCCGTCGGCCTTCTTCGTCTCGCCGAAGACGCCAACGATCTCGCTTCCGAGTCCGAAATCGACGAGTGCCGCGGCGGAGCCGGTGAAGGCGACCACCCGTTCCGGCCGGGCGTCGGCGGTGACCTTCTCGGGGCGGTCGTCGGTGAACGACCAGGGCCCTGAGGTGTTGTCGCCGGCGACTTCGGAGGAATCGTCGCGGCCGCAGCCGACGAGTGCGGCGGCCACGGCGGCTCCGCCGACGGCGAGCAGCCCCCGGCGGGAGAGGCGATGGGCGGAGAGGTGCTCAGACATTCGTGTCGTCTTTCGATCAGGGTCTCGGACCATGGACAGCCGAGGGTTAGGCTAACCTAACCTAACCTCGTGCCTAAACTCGGCCCCTGTCAAGTCCCGACGGCGTTTTCGCACTACACTGGAGTTCACACTGTCCGTCATCGAGTCGCCACCCTATGAAACGCCGACCCGGTCGACCACACCGCCCCGGCGCCGCCGTACCGCCCTGCGCGCCAGCGGTCTCCTCATGGCCGCGCTGACCCTGCTCACGGTCGCGGTGCTCAGCATGGCCGTCGGCGCCAAGCCGATCCCCCCGTCCGAGGTCTGGCACGCCCTGACCGACCGCGACGCCGCCGAGTACGCGGTCGTACGGGAGCTACGGCTGCCCCGGACGCTGCTCGGGCTGTTGGCCGGCGCCGCGCTCGGGGTGGCCGGCGCGGCGATGCAGGCGCTCACCCGCAACCCGCTGGCCGACCCCGGCCTGCTCGGCATCAACGCCGGAGCCGCCGCCGCCATCGCGACCGCCACCGCCCTGTTCGGCCTCGGCGGCGGCACCGGGCAGGTGTGGTTCGCGCTGCTCGGCGCCGCCGTCGTCACCATCGGGGTGTACGCGGTCGGTGGCGGTCGCGCGGCCACCCCGGCCCGCCTGGCGTTGGCCGGCGCGGCCCTCAACGCGGCCCTGTACTCGTACGTCAGCGCGGTGATGCTGCTCGACGCGGCCGGCCTGGAACGGCTGCGCTTCTGGACCGTCGGGTCACTGGCCAGCGCCGACGACGGCACGGTGCTGCGGGTGCTGCCGTTCATCGCCGTCGGGCTGCTGGTCGCGCTGGCCGCTGCCCGACCGCTCAACGCGCTCGCCCTCGGCGACGACGCCGCGCAGGCCCTGGGCGCCCGGCCGGCCGTGGCCCGGGCCGGTGTGATCCTCGCCATCACCCTGCTCTGCGGGGCCGCCACCGCCGCCTGCGGGCCGATCGTCTTCGTCGGGCTGCTCGTGCCGCACCTGGTCCGGGCCCTCACCGGCCCCGACCTGCGCTGGCTGCTGCCCTACTGCGCGCTGCTCGCCCCGGTGCTGCTGCTCGGCTCCGACGTGCTCGGCCGGGTCGTCGGCCGTCCCGGCGAACTCCAGGTCGGGCTGATCACCGCCGTGGTCGGCGGCCCGCTGTTCCTGACGCTGGTGCTCAGGACGAGGACGACCCGCTCATGATCGTGATTCGTACACCCGGGCAGCTCTCCGTCCGGTTGCGTCCCCGCGTCCTCGCCGTCGGCGCGCTCTGCCTGCTACTGACCGTCGGCGTCGGCGTGCTGGCCGTCGGACATGGCGAGTACCCGATGTCACCGGCCGACGTGCTGCGCACGCTGACCGGTGGCGGCAGCGCCGCCGAGGAGTTCATCGTCACCCAGTTGCGGTTGCCCAGACTGGTCACCGGCCTGGCCGTGGGTACCGCGCTCGGTCTGGCCGGGGCGGTCTTCCAGTCGCTGGTCCGCAATCCGCTGGGCAGCCCGGACGTGCTCGGCTTCACCCAGGGCGCCGCGACCGGCGCGCTCGTCGTGGTCGCCGTCGCCGGCAGCAGCGCCGCGCTCGCCGGTTCCGCGGCCCTCGGCGGTGTGGTCACCGGCCTGCTCATCTACCTGATCGCCTGGCGGCGCGGCGTACACGGCTACCGGCTGGTCCTGGTCGGCATCGGCATGTCGGCCATCCTCACCGGCGTCAACGGCTACCTGATGACCCGGATACCGCTGATGAGCGCCTCCCGGGCGATGCTCTGGCTCACCGGCAGCCTCGACGGTCGCGGCTGGTCCGACGCCGTACCGCTGCTGGTCGCCCTCGCGGTGCTGGTGCCGGCGCTGCTGGCCTGCGCTCCGGCGCTGCGGATGACCGAGCTGGGCGACGACGCCGCCAGTGGGCTGGGGGTGAGTGTGCACCGGATGCGGATGCTGCTGCTCGCCGGGGCCGTGCTGCTGGTGGCGCTCTCCGCGGCCGCCGCCGGGCCGGTGCCGTTCGTCGCGCTCACCGCCCCCCACCTCGCCCGCCGGCTCACCCGGGCACCCGGGGTCACCCTGCTGCCGGCAGCGTTCATCGGCGCGCTGATCACCGTCGTCGCCGATCAGGTCGCCCTGCGCGCCCTCCCCGGTCAGCTGCCGGTCGGCGTGGTGACCGGCGTGATCGGCGGCGGCTACCTGGTGTGGCTGCTGGCCACCGAGCGCCGGGCGGGTCGACTGTGACGACCGACCAGTCCGGCACACCGCACCCGACCAGGGTGCCGACCCCGACCACCGTGCCGACCCCGGCCAAGACATCCGAGAACGGAGCAACCAGCATGTCGACCTCCCGGCTCGGTGGCAACGGGCTGCGGCTCGCCTACGACCGACGTGTCGTCGCCGAGGGCCTCACCGTTGCCGTGCCCGACCACTCCTTCACGGTCATCATCGGCCCGAACGCGTGCGGCAAGTCCACGCTGCTGCGGGCGCTGTCGCGACTGCTGAAGCCGGCAGCCGGGGCCGTGCTGCTCGACGGTGCGAACATCCACCGACTTCCCGCCCGCGCCGTGGCCCGTACGCTCGGGTTGCTGCCCCAGTCGCCGATCGCCCCCGACGGCATCGGGGTGGCCGAGCTGGTCGCCCGGGGGCGCTACCCGCACCAGGGGCTGCTGCGGCAGTGGTCCCCCGACGACGAGCGGATCGTCGCCGAGTCGATGGCCGCCACCGGCGTCGACGACCTCGGCGACCGGCTGATCGACGAACTCTCCGGCGGTCAGCGGCAGCGGGTCTGGCTGGCCATGGCGCTGGCCCAGCAGACGCCCCTGCTGCTGCTGGACGAACCCACCACGTACCTCGACATCGCCCACCAGATCGAGGTCCTCGACCTGTGTGCCCGGCTGCACGAGGAGCAGGGCCGCACGCTGGTCGCGGTGCTGCACGACCTCAACCACGCCGCCCGCTACGCCACCCACCTGATCGCGATGCGCGATGGCCGGGTGGTGGCCGCCGGTGAACCCCGCCGGATCGTCACCGCCGAACTGGTCGAGGAGGTCTTCGGCCTGCCCTGCCGGGTCATCGACGACCCGGAGACCGGCACGCCGCTGGTGGTTCCGGCCGCTCGTGCCCGAGTCGGTACGATGGCGCGGTGAGCGCCCGCCGCTACCGCGACGCTTACGGCGTCCCGCACCTGCGCGCCGACGATCACACGTCGCTGGCCTACGCCCAGGGCCAGGTCACCGCCCTGGACCGGGCCTGGCAGATCGAGGTGGAACGGCACCGGTCCCAGGGCACCTCCGCCTCGTTCCTGGGCGCCGAGGCGGTGGCCTGGGACAGCTTCGCCCGCCGGGCGAGGCTCGACGACACCGCGCGGCGCTGCCACGCCGCCCTCGACCCGGCCACCGCCGAGTGGGTGGGTCGCTACGTGGACGGGGTCAACGCCGCGCTGGCCGCCGGTGCGGCGCAGGCTGCCGAGTTCGCCGCCACCGGGCTGCGACCGGGCCGCTGGCAGCCGTGGACGCCGCTGGCGATCTGGCTCGGTCACCACGTGCTCTTCGCGGGCTTCGGCACCAAACTCTGGCGCGACCACGTGACACGGCGACTCGGCCCGCAGGCCACCGGCCTGTTCGCCGTCGACAACCAGGTCACCTCGGGCAGCAACGGCTGGCTGCTCGCCGCCGACCGTACCGCCACCGGGGCCGCCCTGATCGCCGGTGATCCGCACCGGTTCATCGAGGCGCCCGGCATCTACCAGCAGGTCCGTCTCGCCTGCCCGGAGTACGACGTGCTCGGGTTCGCCGTGCCCGGCGTCCCGGGCATCCCTCACTTCGGGCATGCCGGGCAGGTCGCCTGGGCGATCACCAACGCGATGGCCGACTACCAGGACGGTTACGCCGAACGGCTGCGCCGCCGGGGCGACCGCGTCGAGGCGTACGGGCCGCACGGGTGGCGGCCCGCGCACCGGCACGTCGAGACGATCGAGGTGGCCGGTGCCGAACCGGTCGAGGTCGAGGTGATCGAGACCGACCGGGGGCCGCTGGTCTCCGGCGGTCCGGACGACGACCCAGCCGTCACGGTCAGCCTGCGCTACCCGCCCCGCGTCCTCGGTGAGCTGGGCTTCGGCGTCCTGCCGGCGTTGCTGCGGGCACGCACCGTCGACGACGTCGACGCGGCACTGGACGGCTGGGTCGAGCCGGTGAACGTGGTCCTCGCGGCCGACACGACCGGCGGACTGCTGCACCGGGTGGCCGGCCGGGTGCCCCGACGCCACCGGGACAACGGGCTGCGGATGGTCCCCGGATGGGAGCCGGGCCACGCCTGGCAGGGCTGGCACGACATGCCGAAGGCACCGGTCGACCGGGTGGCGGTGATGGCCAACGACCGTGGCCTCGCCGCCGGGCTCGGCGTGGAGTTCGCGCCGCCGTACCGGGCCGACCGGATCCGCCAACTGCTGGACGCCACCGACGGCTGGCGGGCCGAGCAGTTGGCGACCGTGCACACCGACACCTACCTGGCCGCCGCCGCGCCGCTGCTGGACCTGCTCGCCACGCTGGACGGGCTCGGTCCGGCCGCCGCCGGACTGCGGGAACGGCTGCTCGCCTGGGATCGCCGGATGGCCGCCGACAGCGTCGACGCCGCCGCCTTCGCCGACCTGCGGGCCGCCGTGACCCGCCGGCTGGCCGGCCACCCCGCGCTGGCAACGCTGGCCGACCCGCCCGCCTATCCCGAGGTGTTCCGGCCGTGGCTGACCCTGCCGACCCGGGTCGGGTACGCGGTGAATCCGCTGCTGTACGCCAACCTGCCCGGCCTGGATCGGGCCGACCTGCTGAGCGAGGCCCTGACGGAGGTGGCCGCCGCCGGCGACCCCCCGGGCTGGGGCGAACGGCACCGGCTCGTGCCGTGGCGGGCGCTGCCCGACCCGGCCGCGCCGCCGGGTCCGCAGCTCTCCGGCGACCACGACTGTGTGCTGGCCACCTCCAGCGTTCCCGGAGTCACCGACCTGTGCCTGCGCGGGCCGGCGGCCCGCTACGTGTGGGACCTGGCCCGGCGGGACAACAGCCGCTGGGTGGTGCCGCTCGGCGCCACCGGAAGCGGACCGCACCGCGACGACCAACTGCCGCTGTGGGTGCGCGGTGACCTGATCCGGGCCGGCTGTGACTGGGACCGGCTGACCGAGGAGCACGATGACTGACCGGCACCACCACGAACGACGCGTGCCCCGATTCGGTGTGGTCACCTTCCGGCCGGTCGAGCCCGACGCCGACGCCGACGTGATCCACTCGTGGGTCTGTCAGGAGCGGGCCCGGTTCTGGGGGATGCGCGACGCCGACCGGGAGCAGGTCGCCGAGATCTACCGGTACGTGGACTCGCTGTCCACCCACCACGCGTACCTCGCCCTGCGCGACGGGCGTCCGGTGGCGCTGTTCCAGACCTACGAACCGGAGCACGACCCGGTCGGCGAGTGCTACCCGGTACGCCCCGGCGACCACGGCGGACACCTGCTGATCGGCACCCCGGTACGCCCCGAACCGGGCTTCACCGGCACGCTGCTGGGCGAGTTCGTCGCCTTCGTCTTCACCGACCCCAGCCGGCTACGTCTGGTGATGGAGCCGGACGCCCGCAACGAGAAGGCGATCACCCGACTGCGCCGGGCCGGCTTCGTCGACGGCCCGCTGATCGACCTGCCCGACAAACGCGCCCGGCTGATGCTCCTCGACCGCCCTTCGGCCTAGCCCGACGTGCGGCATGTCGCGCCTTCCCGTCGCTCGGACACCGCGAGACGCGGGATGCTCCGCTACACGCCGCACGGGACACCGCGCGATGCCGCATCGGGCGACCGTCAGTCGGTCGACGGCGCCTCGCAGCGTTCGGACAACGCATAGCGGGTGAGTACCACGTCACCGATCTGGCGCGCCTCCACCACCTGCGCCCGCCGGCCGGCGTGCCACGGGAAGTGACCATCGCCGACGAACCTCGGCGCCCGCCGGTCACCGACGAAGAACGGGGCCACCACCAGGTGCAGCTCGTCGGCGAGGCCGGCGGCGAGGAACTGGCCGTGCACGCCCGCGCCGCCCTCCACCAACAGGCGGCCGACACCCCGCTCGGCCAGGTCGGTCAGCATCCGCCGCAGGTCGACCGGATCACCGGCGTCGACCACGGTGGCCAGCGCACCCAGCCGGTGCCGGGTCTTCTCGACCGCACCACTGGCGCTGTAGACGATCCGGTCGGTGTCACCCACGGTGAACAGCCGGGCCTCGGGGTCCAGGTCGCCGCAGCCGGTCACGGACACCCGGATCGGCGATGCCGGCAGGCCACGGGCGACCCGTTTGGCCCGACGACGGTCGCAGCGCACCAGCAACCGGGGATCGTCCCGGCGAACGGTGCCGGCGCCGACCAGGATCGCGTCGCAGCCGGCCCGGACCTCGTCGACCCGGTCGAGATCCGCGTCGTTGGACAGCAGTAGCCGCTCGTCGGTGGCGTCGTCGATGTAGCCGTCGATCGAGGTGGCGCAACTGAGCAGCACGTACGGCCGGGCGACCCCGGGCGGGCCGGTCACCGGACGCAGGGAAGGTCGGCGGCGCGGGCCGCGCGGCTGGCCTTCGCCGCGAGGTAGTCGGCGTTGGCCGGGGACAGGAAAACGCCGGTCGGCATCTGCTCGGTCACAGTGATCCCGAGCCGCTCCAACTGCTCGGTCTTCTCCGGGTTGTTGCTCAGCACCGCGATCGGTCCGACGCTGAGCGCGGCGAGCATCTGCGCCGCCACGGTGTAGTCGCGTTCGTCCTCGGCGTGACCGAGCGCGACGTTGGCCTCGAAGGTGTCCAGCCCCGCGTCCTGCAACGCGTACGCGTCCAGCTTTGCGTACAGCCCGATGCCCCGACCCTCCTGGCGCAGGTAGAGCAGGTAGCCGCCGACCTCGGCGATGCGCTGCACCGCCTCGTGCAACTGCGGCCCGCAGTCGCAGCGCTGGCTGCCGAACACGTCGCCGGTGAGACATTCGCTGTGCGGGCGGACCAGTGGCACGTTGCCACCGCGTTCGGCCGCGGCGGGGTCGCCGAGGGCGAAGGCGAGGTGCTCCCGGCCGTCGACCAGCCCGTCGAACGTGAACAGCCGGGCCGTGGTGGTGTAACCGTCGGGAAACCGCAGCGGCACGGTGACCTGCGTCCGGATGGTGGCGACAGGCAGTGATTCGGACATGGGTCTCCTCGTCAGACGGTGGCGGGTACACGGATACGTCGGGCCAGCAGCACGGCGGCTCCGGGCAGGCTCGCGACGAGCACCAGGGCGCCGTACACCGTCGCGGTGGCCACCCCCTCGGCGGCGGTCAGGCCGGCGGCGGCGAACGCCCACGCGGCCACCCCCTCGCGGGGGCCGAACCCGGCGACGTTCGCCGGCACCCCCATCGCGAGCAGGGCCAGCAGGGTCAGCGGCAGCAGCAGGGTCAGCGGGGCGGTGGAACCCGCCGTGCGTGCCGCCACCAGGAAGGTGGCGAGGTGCCCGGCGACGGCCAGCGCCGAGGCGAGCAGCACCCCGGCCCAGGTACGCCGGCCGAGCAGCCCGCGTCGTACGTCCGATACGGCGGTACCCGACGCGCGCGCCCACCGGGAGGCACCGGACTGGGGCAGCAGCCGGGCGGCCAGCACCACGGCGCCCAGCGCCGCCACCGCCACGGCGGTCGCCACCGGCAAGAACGGGCGCACCGGCGACGGGAAGGCGAACAACAGCACCACGGCCACCGCGACCAGCACGAGCTGCCCGGCCATCCGTTCCCACACCACCGCCCGGATGCCGCGTCCGACGTCACCCACGTCGCGGCCGTGCCGCACCGCGCGGTGCACGTCACCGAGGATCCCGCCGGGCAGCGTCGCGTTCAGGAAGATCGCCCGGTAGCAGTGGGCGACCGCCTCCCGCAGTGGCAGCCGTACCCCGAGCCCGCCCGCGACGAGACTCCACCGCCAGGCGGCGCAGACGGTCGTGAGGACACCGATGGCGAGCGCGGCGGCCAGGGCCGGCACGTCGATCAGCCGCAGTCCGGCCAGGAACGGACCGGTGCCGAACCAGCAGAGCAGCCCGACGAGGACGGCCAGTCCCAGCAGCAGCCGGGCCCAGCCCCAGAACGACCGGCCCACCGGGGTCGCCGTGGGCGCGGCGCCGCCACCTTCGTCCCCCACTCGCGCCTCCCCGGCATGACGATCTTTCCCCGACTGTACGCAGTTGGTCGGCTGCCGGTTCAACGCGGCAGCGCCAGCAGGTCGACGTGACCGACCAGTACCCCGAGCCGACCGGTTTCAGCCTCCGCCAGCCGACGGCGGGCGTACCCGTCGGTGCGGGCGGTCAACTCGGGGCGTTCCTCCCGGGCCGCGTCGAGCCATCCGGTGAACCACTCCGCCGCCAGGGCGGCCTGCTCCGGACCGAGCAGCCAGGGGCTGAGGCGTAGTTTCACGTCCACCCCGTGCCGGGCGAAGGCGGCGGCGCAGGCGTCGACCGCGTCCGGCCCGAGCAGCCGCCGACCGCCGACGGCACGACGCTGGTGCGCGTTGAAGGCGACGGTGACCTCGTCGTCCAGGGGATCGGCCGGGGTCAACCGCACGGTGCCGGTCACCGAGATCAGGAAGAGTGCCGGGCAACCCGCCTCGGTGCAGGCGGCGACCAGGCGGTCGAGTTCCTCGGCGGTCAACATGTCGAGCAGGGCCGAGGCGGTGACCAGGGCGGCGTCGGCCAGCTCGGCGGCGGTCAGCCGAGTCAGGTCGCCCTGACGCGTCTCGACGGTCACCGGTGCGCCGTCGGCGGCGACGGCCGGCATGCCGGCGCGGGCCCGGGCCAGCAGTTCGGGATCCTGGTCGTACAGGATCCAGTGTTGTGCGCCGGGCAGCAGCGGGGCCAGCCAGCGGCCCAGTGAGCCGGTCCCGGCACCGAGATCATGCACCACCAGGGGGCGGTGGCCGGGCAGCGCCGCCCGCAGCTTGTCGACCAGTTCGCTGGACCGGGATGCCACGTCGGCGGGTTCCCGCAGCGCGAGCCACCGCGCGAAATCCGGCGGGAGATCGATGCTCATGTCGACGCCTCCTTCAGGGCCGTGGTGATCTGGGCGACCGTGCTGTTCCAGTCGGCGAGGGTGTCCCGTCGCTGGACGGCGGCGTGCCGCAGGTGCGTGCGCAGGGCCGCGTCGTCGAGCCAGCGACGCAGGGCCGTGGCGAGTGCGGCCGGGTCGTCGGGCGGCACCAGCAGACCCGGCCGGTCGCCCGCCGCCGTCCGCCCGAGAGCGTCGGGCAGGCCGCCGACGGCGGTGGCGAGCACCGGTACGCCGCGGGCCAGCGCCTCGGTGACCACCATCCCGTACGTCTCACCGCGCGACGGGTGCACCAGCAGGTCGGCGGTGGTGTACGCGGCGGCCAGCCGGTCGCCGGCCAACGGCCCGGTCAGCCGGATCCGGTCGACGAGCCGCGCGGCGGCGCGCCGCGCACGCAGCCGGTCGACGAACTCCGGCTCCCGATGCAGCGGTCCGACGCAGGTCAGCGTCCAGTGCCGGTCGGCCACCATGGTCAGCGCCTCGACCAGCACATCGTGGCCCTTGTGTCGGGCAACTGCCGCGACGCAGAGCAGGGCCGAACCGGTCGCCGAACCGGGCGCCGGCGACGCCGGGTCCACCCCGGGCGGGGCAACGTGCACCCGTTCGACGGGCAACGGGTACCGCCGCAGCAGCGCGTCGCGGGTCCAGGCGCTGGTGGCCACCACGGCGGTGACCGCGGCCAACGCCCGGGCCTCGGTGTCGTCGTCCCGGGGCAGGTGCACCAGCGCGACCAGGCGCAACCGCCCGGAGTGGGCGGCCAGGACGTCCGGCACCACCGAGCCGACCAGGCCGTCGACCAGCACCAGCGCCCCGTCCGGCGTGCCGGCCAGCACCCGGGCCAGCGCGGCCCGCGCGGCCGGGGACGGTCGCGGCCAGTCACCGGCCACGGCGTGCTCGCGGACCGACCAGCCGGCGGCGGTGAGCCCGGCGCAGATCCGCCGGTCGTAGCCGTTGCCGCCGCTGGGTGACGCCGGGTCGTCGATGTCGCCCGGCAGGATCACGTGCAGGGTCGGCACGTCAGGCGGCACCCTCACCGACGGCGGTCGAGTCGGGCAGCGCCCGCTCGTAGCTGGCCCACGCCACGTGCGACTCGTGCAGGGTGACCGTGATCCCGGTCAGGCCCCGGGCGCCGCCGCCCAGTTGACCGGCGGCCACCCGCCCGGCGAGCCGGTCGGCGATGGTGCGGGCCAGCACCTCGGTGGTGGTGTTCTGCCCGGCGAACGCGGGATCGTCGTCGAGGTTGCGGTAGTTCAGCTCGCCGAGCACCGCCTTGAGCTGGTCGGTGGCCAGGCCGATGTCGACCACGATGCCGTCGTCGTCGAGGCCCGGTCGGCGGAAGGTGGCGTCGACCACGAACGTCGCGCCGTGCAGCCGTCGGGCGGGGCCGAAGACCTCACCACGGAAGCTGTGGGCGATCATGATGTGGTCACGGACGGTCACGCTGAACACGGTTCACTTCCCGTCGTAGGTGATGAGATGGCACAGCGCGGGCAGGTCGCCCCCGCTGAGTCGGGCGAGCACGTCGGGCAGTTCCGCGAACGGCGACCGGCCGGTGATCAGCACGTCGAAGGCCGGGTCGCCGAGCAGGTCCAGGGCGAGTGCCATCCGGTCGGCGTAGCTGCGACTGCCGCGTCGTGCCGGTGCCACCATGCCGACCTGGCTGCTGCGGATGTTCAGCCGTCCGGAGTGGAACGCGCCGCCGAGGGACAGCTGCACCGGCCGGTCGCCGTACCAGCTCAGTTCGAGCAGGGTGCCTTCCGGCGCGAGCAGGTCCAGGCCGCGTTGCAGGCCGGCGGCGCTGGCGCTGGCGTGCACCACCAGGTCACGGCCGCCGCTGGCGGTTTCGGGGGTGGCGAAGTCGGCGCCCAACGCGGCGGCCACCTCGGCGCGGGACGGATCGGTGTCGACCAGTTCCACCCGTACGCCGGGGAAACGGGCCAGCAGGGCGGTCACCGCACAGCCGACCATGCCACCCCCGATGACGGTCACCCGGTCGCCGACCAGGGGCGGCGCGTCCCACAGCGCGTTGACGGCGGTCTCCACCGTGCCGGCCAGCACCGCGCGGGCCGCCGGCACTTCCGCCGGTACGACGGTCACCGCCTCCGCCGGCACCACGTACGCGCTCTGATGCGGGTGCAGGCAGAACACCGTACGCCCGAGCAGGTGCGCCGGGCCCTGCTCGACCTCGCCGACGCTAAGGTAGCCGTACTTGACCGGGGCCGGGAAATCGCCATCCTGGAACGGGGCGCGCATCGCGGCGTACTGGCTGGCAGGCACGCCCCCGGTGAAGACCAGGGTCTCGGTGCCCCGGCTGACGCCGGAGTACCGTGCGCGGACGAGGACCTCGTCGGCGTCTGGTTCCGGCAGCGTCACCGGACGAATCTCACCCGCGCCGGGAGCCCGGAGCCAGAAGGCGAGGGCGGTACGCGTCACCGGATTTTTCTCCTTACCTGCGTCCAGACCGAACCGATCCGTCGTATTTTCCGTAGTCCCTGGTAGGGGTCGTCGATCATAATCACGGAGGCACGGTGTCCACAGTTCGAACCGGTCCGCAAATTGGGCTGATCGTCCAGATCGTGCTGCTGGCGGCGCTCGCCGCGACGGTCGGTCTCGGTGTCGCGGGCTGGCTGTCGGGCCTGGCGTACGGGGCGGTGACCTGCCTGGCACTCGTACGTGCGCTCCGTCACGCGGGCTCGGACCGACTGGGACCGGCCGACTGGGTGACGATGGGTCGCGGACTGCTCGTCGGGGCGGTGACCGCGCTCATCGCCGACTCAATGATCGGCGATCGCCCCGCGCCGGTGGCGCTGCTGGTGGCGATGACGGCGGTGGCCCTGGCCCTCGACGCGGTCGACGGCAAGGTGGCCCGCCGCACCGGGACGACCAGCGCCCTCGGCGCCCGGTTCGACATGGAGGTCGACTCGTTCCTGGTGCTGATGCTGAGCGTTCACGTCGCCCCGTCGATCGGTGCCTGGGTGCTCGCCATCGGCCTGATGCGGTACGCCTTCCTGGTCGCCGGCTGGCTGCTGCCCTGGATGAACGCGCAGCTGCCGCACCGGTACTGGCGTAAGGTGGTCGCCGCGGTCCAGGGGATCATGCTCGCGGTCGCCGCCGCCCAGGTGCTGCCCGGGATGCTGACCGCTATCGTGCTGGTGGCCGCGTTGGGCCTGCTGCTCGAATCGTTCGGGCGGGACGTCAGCTGGTTGTGGCGGCACCGACCGGTCCGGACCGCGCCGGCCCTGGTGGTGCCGGCGGTGCCGACCATGCCGACCGTGCCGATCGGGGTACGCCGGGCCGACCGGGTCGACGAGCGCGACCTGTCGACCGCCCCCGCCCTTTCGCTGCGCTGATCCGGGAGACCCAGTTGTCGATCGCCGACCCGGCGTGCCCGTCCGACGCCGACCAGTACCCAAACGCCACCGCCGACCCGCCGGTCACCAGGCGCCGTCGGATCCTCGCGCGGGTGGCCACGGCGCTCGCCGCGCTGCTGGTGCTGGTCGCGTTCACCCTGCCCAACCGGCCGTGGCAGCTGGAACCCGGCGCGTTCCTGCGGATCCCGCTGGAGGCGCTGCTGCTGGCCGCGCTGCTGCTCGCGCTGCCCGGTCGGCCCCGCCGGGTGGTGGCCGCGCTGGCCGGTGGACTGCTCGGGCTCGTCGCCGTGGTGAAGGTCGGTGACCTGGGCTTCTACTCGTCGCTGGGGCGTCCGTTCGACCTGGTGCTGGACTGGTCGCTACTGGACGAGGCGTTCACCTTCGTGGCCGAGTCGATCGGCCGGCCGGGCGCGATCGCCATCGCGCTCGGCGTCGGGTTGGTCCTGCTGGCCGTGCCGGTGCTGACCGCCCTGTCGGCGGTGCGGCTGTCCGGGTTGGTGACCCGGCACCGGACCGGCAGCACCCGGGCGGTCGCCACGCTGGTGGTGGTCTGGGCGGTGCTGGCCGCCTTCGGGGCGCGGATCGTGCCCGCCATGCCAATGGCCGACACCAACGCCACCATCCTGGTTCAGGAGCATGCCGCCGAGGTCCGGGACCGGCTCTACGACCGCCAGGCGTTCTCCAACGAGGTGGGGGTGGACCCGTTCCGGGACGTGCCCGCCGAGCAGCTGCTCACCGGCTTACGCGGCAAGAACGTGCTGGTCGCCTTCGTGGAGAGTTACGGCCGCGACGCGGTCACCGACGCCGAGTTCGCGGCCATTCCCCGGATGCTCGACGAGAGCGCCGATCGGCTGGCCACGGCCGGGTTCGCCACCCGCAGCGGCTTCCTCACCTCGCCGACGGTCGGCGGGGCGAGCTGGCTGGCACACGCCACCCTGCTCTCCGGCCTGTGGGTGGACAACAACCAGCGCTACCGGAACCTGCTCGCCACCGACCGGTTCACCCTCGGCGACGCGTTCCGGCGCGCCTCCTGGCGTACGGTCGGAGTGATGCCGGCGGTTAACCAGGCCTGGCCGGAGGGTGCCTTCTACGGCTACGAGCAGTTCTACAGCGGCCCCGACCTGGGTTACCAGGGCCCCAAGTTCGCCTTCGCCCCGATGCCCGACCAGTTCGCCATCCACCAGTTCCACGAGCGGGAGCTGGCCGGGCAGCAGGACCGTCCGGTCATGGCCGAGCTGGCCCTGGTCTCCAGCCACTCCCCCTGGACGAAGGTGCCGTCGCTTGTCGACTGGGACACCATCGACGACGGTGAGGTGTTCCGGCGGGGCATCATCGGTACGCCGACGGCGCAGGCCCGCACCGGTTACCGGCACTCGATCAGCTACACGCTGCGTACGCTCATCTCCTATGTGGAGAGGTACGGCGACGACGACACGGTGCTGGTCTTCGTCGGTGACCACCAGCCCGCGCCCGTCGTCACCGGTGAGAACCCGAGCCACGACGTGCCGATCCACATCGTGGCCAAGGACCCGGCCGTGTTCGAGCGGATCAACGACTGGGGCTGGCAGGACGGCCTGACCCCGGACGCCAACGCCCCGGTCTGGCCGATGCACGAGTTCCGCGACCGCTTCCTCACCGCCTTCGGCCCCACCCCCGCCCGCCCCCAAGCCCACCCCCGCTGACCCCCCCCACCCGCTCCGCCCCTACCCCTCTGCCGCGTTGATCATGAGGTTAGCGGCAGTTTCAGAGATCGACATCGCCGTCAACCTCATGATCAACGCGGAGGACGGGTGGGGTGGGGTGGGGTGGGTGGGTGGGTGGGGTTAGTGGGGTTAGTGGGGTTTTTGGGCTATCAGGATGTCGCGGATGATGGCCTGGTCGACGCGGTGGGATAGGGCGCGCCAGGGGCCGGTGTCCAGGACGGTGAGGCCGGCCGCGGCCAGCCGGGCGGCGGCCTCCTCCCGCCGCGCGACGTTGGTGTTCCACGAGATGCCCAGCGCGCCGCCGGGGCGCAGCACCCGTGCCCACCCGGGCACGGCGGCGGCGAGCAGCGCGAGCGGGTCACGGGCCAGGCCGGTCTCGGCGGTACGGCTGCCGTGCTGCACTCCGTACGGCGCGTCGGCCACCACGACGTCGACCGACTCCGGGCGGAAGAACTCACCGACCCGGGTGGTGTCGGCGCTCACCACGTCCACCGACTGCACGTCGCCGGCCTTGTGGGCCTCCTTCGATGCGGCCAGTTCCACCCGCAGCCGCCGCCCGACCACCTTGCGCTCCCGGCGGATCGGCCCGGACTCCAGCACGCGGTGCTTGATTCGCTTGCGCTTGAGCCAGGTGCTCAGAAACGTCTGGTACGCCTCGAAGTCCTTGCTGTCCCGGTCCAGACCGGCGGCGTCGAAGCCGTACATCATCGCCTGGTTGAGGGTGGTGCCCCGGCCACACAGCGGGTCGAGCACCCGGAACCGCCGGGTCAGCAGCTCGTCGGCCCCGTCCGAGGCGAGCAGCGTGAGGTTGAGCAGCAGCTTGGTGAACTGCTCGTTGGTCTTGCCCGGATACTTCTGGATGGTGAGCAGGTCGTCGTCGAAGCGGTCCAGCCGGGTCACCGGCACGGGCCGCAGCAGCTCGCCGACGAACTCGAAGATCGCGTACGCGCTGGAGAGGTTGCCCAGCAGCGCGGCGTCCCGCTCGCTCAGGCCCCCGGCGACCTCGAAGGTGATGTAGCGCGCCCCGCCGACGGTCGCGGTCGCCACGTCACCGATCCGCCCACCGAGCACCGCGTCGCCGAAGATCTCCAGTTCCGCCCGCGTCAACTCCACGGCCGCCCCCGAGTAAACCCGGTTACTCGACGGCAGACTGAGCACCCCATACCTCGCCACGACCGCCCACTATCCCACCCCACCCCGCGCTCCCCCGCACAACCCTCGCCGATCATGCAGGTGTGGCACCCGGAACATCTCGTTTCGGGGCGTTCGTGAGGCACCACAACTGCATGATCGGCGGAACTGTCAGGCGGGGAGGCCGCCGACCTGGGTCCGTCCCCAGCCGATGATCCGGGTGGCCGCTGGTGGTCGAGGACGACGCCTCCACACCGAACGTTAATGGGACTGCCTCGCGTTCAGCGTTGACCGGCTTCCTGCCGGCGTGAGATATAGATGCTCACGCATCAGAAAGGCGCGCCCGACAAGGCGCTCCGGCCCAGGAAGGCGACGAATGGATCCCGTGGCATCGCCGTCAACTCCCCCACCGACACTCACCACCGGCCAGCCACCGAGGTCCGACCGGCGCTGGCTGTCCCGGCTCGTCGCCGGGCTCGCCGCGCTCGGCATCCTGGTCCCGGCGGCACCGGCACACGCGAACTCACTGCCCAACCTGCCGCACAATGCCGGCGGCTACGAGTCGTCGTTCTCGCCCGCCTACGACTACGACACCGACGGCTGCTACGCCGTGTCGGCGATCAGCCCGGACGGGACGATCAACGGCGGGCTGAAGACCACCGGGGCGATCAACGGCAGTTGCCGGGACCGCTCCGATCTGGACATGTCGCAGACGTACGCCCGCTCCAAGTGCAACAACGGCTGGTGCGCGATCGTCTACGCCAGCTACTTCGAAAAGGACCAGGCCGTGCACGGCAGCGGTCTCGGCGGCCATCGGCACGACTGGGAGCACGTCATCTCCTGGGTCGACCAGGCGACCAACCGGGTCGAGTACGTCAGCACCACCCAACACAGCAGTCGGCGCACCTACCCTCGCACGCAGGTGCGGTTCGACGGCACCCATCCGAAGGTCGTCTACCACAAGGACGGCGCGTCGACGCACTTCTTCCGACTCGCCAACAACAACGACGAGCCGCCGGAGAACCATTACCACGTCTGGCACTACCCACCCGTGGTCGACTGGAACGGCTGGCCCAGCACCACGCTGCGCACCCGGCTGATGGACGCCGACTTCGGCGCCGCCACCATCAAGATCAAGGACGGCTCGTTCGAGTACCTGCTCGACGCCGCCAAGCCGGCCGGGATCCCCTTCGACCCGTACGGCTGACCGACCGCTCGGTTACCGGTTCTGGCGTTCGATGCCGCGACGGACGAGGCCACGGATGCCGGAGGCCGGGTACGACTTCCGGCTCGTACTCGGCGACGGTGGCCACAACCCCAACCACGGTGGCGTCCTTCTGCCCGACGCGCTGCGGTGGCTGTGGCGGTCGACCGACACCTGACCTACTCCACTGCTGCTGGCCGCGACGTCCGACGTCGCGGCCAGCAGCAGTGCCGACCCGGCCGCGAAGACTGCCGCGCCGAGATAGACCGTCCCGGGTGACGCATACGTCAGCGACCAGCCGAACACCGCTGCGGCCGTGACCGGTACGACGGTTTCCGCGACGGCGCCGATTCCGGTCAGCGCCCCCTGCACGGTGCCCTGCTCGTCGGCCCGGACGGTGCGGGAGATCCACGACTGCGCGGCAGCACCGGCGAGCGAGCCGAGCACACCGACCGCGCACAGGAGATAGAGCAGCCACGGCACGGACACGAACGCCGTACCGCAGAGCGAGGCGAGGCCGAGGAAGCTACCGAGCACTGCGGCGCGCTTGTCACCGAGACTCCGCACCAGCGGTCCCACCGCCTTGGCCTGGTAGACCGCGCCGGCGAGCGCGCAGACGGCCAGGACGATCCCGATCTGGGCGGTGCCGAAGGCGAACTGGTGGGTGAGGTAGAACGTCCAGGTCGACTGGTGCGTCATCCGCGCGACGTCGGCGCAGAATCTGGCGCGGGCGAGGCGACCGAGCACCGGTCGGCGCAGGACGGCAGCGATGGCACCTACCGGGTTCGCCAGCCGCAGGGTCACCGGGGTGCTCGGGTCACCGGGATGTGACTCCGGCAGGACAAACCAGCCGTACGCGGCGTTGGCGAAGCAGAGCACGGCGGCGGCGACGAACGGCAGCCGTACATCGACGGTACCGAGCAGGCCACCGAGAACCGGACCGGCGACGAAGCCGATCCCGAACGCGGCACCGATCAGCCCGTACGCCTGCGCCCGCCCCCCGGGTTCCGTGACGTCGGCGATGTAGGCGTTGACCACGGTGTCCGTCGCCGCGCAGGCACCAGCGGCAGCGTGGAACGCCAGCAGGATCCACGGGCTGGGCGACGCCGCGTGGGCCAGCCAGTCGACGCCGAGGCAGGTGAGCGACGCGAGCAGGACCGGCCGGCGGCCGAAGCGGTCGGACAGCCTCCCGAGCAGCGGCGCGACCACGAACTGAAGCAGGCCGTAGACCGAGCCGAGCAGGCCGGACCAGAAGACAGCGGCGGCGGCGTCCTCGGTGACCGAGGTCATCAGGGCCGGCATGATCGGCACGATCAGGCCGAGTCCGAGCATGTCCAGGAATACGGTGCCGAGGAGAACAGTGAAGGCGGGGACCTGGCGCATTGCGGCTCCTGAGTGGCGAGAGGGCAGGGCCCCCTCGCGACTCACGGTCTGCCGAAGGCACGGAGGATCAGGATATCGGGGCCGTCAAGCCGTTTTTGATGGTCGTCCTATGGGGTTGCCCACCGAGGGCGCGCCCGGGCGCTCTCGCCGGCATGCACCGGCATTCCGCCCGCGAGCTACGAAGTGTCGGGACCGGTTACGGCACCACCAGCGCCTGGCCCCTGCGCGGCGGGGCCACCTGGCACCCGCTCGCCTAGGCACCGGCCCCGGACTGACACGCGGAGATCACCACGGCGGGCAACGGGTACGGCCGGTGCCCACCCCCCGACGCACCTCAGCCCTCCACACAGATCACCTGCTTGAGGCGATCAGCACCTGCTCACTCCTTGCCGACCCGGCGGAGTCGGCCGTCGTCACGGTCGATGCGCAGCTCGCGTTCCAGCTCGACGATGAGCGTACGCAGGTCGTCGAGGCGTTGACTGATCGCGATCCGGTCCACCTCGTCGGGCACACCGTCCCCGTCGGAGTCGTAGCCGGGGCCAAGTCCCTCGGTCATCTCCAGTCGCCGTGCCTCCTCCATCGAGTTGACGAAGACCGCGATCAGGATGTTGAGCAGCAGATTGACGGTGATCACCACGTAGCTGCCGTAGTACAGCACCGTCCAGGGCGAGAACTCCATCCCCTGCTCGATGAGGTCGGGCAGGGTCTCCAACGACAACAGCACGAACAGCGTCAGCAGCGAGCGGCCGATGTCCCCGTACTGCTCCGGATAGACCTCGCCGAAGATCAGCCAGCCGGCCATGCCGTACACGTAGAGCGTCACCACGGCCAGGGCGAAGAAACCACCGATGCCGGGCAGGCTGCGCCACAACGCGGAGACGATCGTGCGCAGGCCGGGTGAGAACCGCACCAACCGTACGATCCGCAGCACCCGGACCACCCGCAGCAGCGCCGAGTCGCCGTGCAGGCCGGGGGCGAAGATCGCGGCGATCACCAGGAAGTCGAACACGTTCCAGCCGTGCCGGAAAAAGTCCTGCGGACGGCGGCCGTACGCCAGGATCCGGACGGTGATCTCGGCGACGAAGATCGCCCGGAAGACCCATTCCAACGCGCGCAACGCGACACCCGCCGGGCCGAGATCCGGATAGGTCTCCAGGCCGAGAACGACCCCGTTGGCGAGGATCACCACCACCATGGCGACCTCGAAGGAGCGGGACGCGGCGAGCCGGGCGCAGCACCCGAACAACGCGGCGCTGCGGGCCGGCCCGCCTCGCGGCGCGGGCACGGACGCGTTCCTCATCGTGCGGCCGGCCCCGGTGCGGACACCGGGGCCGGTGCGGACACCCACCGTGCGTCGGCGGTGTGCTGACGTACGGCAATCATGGGCGACAGCCTACGGTGCGACGAAGGCCGCGCTCAGCCGCCCAGCCGGCGCACCATGTTCATCACCGTCTCCACCTGGGCACCGCCCTTGATCGGGTAGTTGGTGGCGCCCAGGTAGCCCCACCAGTCCCAGCATCCGTTCGGATTGCTGGCTGCGGTGATGGCCTGCGGGTACAGCACGATCGTGGCGTTGGTGTCGGCGTACTGGTTGAGGTTGGCCCGGTCCACGAACGCGGTGCCGACCCGGCTGTAACCCTGGAGGCACCCGTGCAGGGCCACCAGCAGCCGGCAACTCGCGCCCGAGGCACAGGACGACGGGACGTAGGCGAAGCCGTTGGCGTCCATGCTCAGGCCGTTGGCCCAGCCATTAACCGCGAAGCTGTTCTGGTTGAACCGCACCAGCGTGCCGCCCAACGGCCCGGTGTTGGGCGGCTGGACCGACCCGAACAGTTTGCGTAGAAAGGTGTGCTGCGGGTCGGTACCGCAGTCGTTCAGGTACGGCGCGGCCGTGGCCGTGCAACCCACCGTCCCGTAGGGGGTGACCCAGCCGTGCCCGGCGGCCGAGCCGCTGTCGTACTGCACGCTGGCGCCGAAGTGCTGCTGATAGCGGACCAGGTCGTCACTGACCGACCGCTTCACCGTGCCGTCGGATCCGCCGTGGAAGACGTAGACCGGCTCGCCGGACAGCCCACTCACCGGGTCGACCCAGCCGTATCCGGCCCAGGTCCGGGTGTACGACTGCAACGTGCTCAGATATGTCGGGTAGATGTTGTCGCCGCAGCCGTACAGCGCCTGCGCGACGTTGTTCTGCGCGCAGTAGTAGGGCCCGGCGGCGAACAGCGCCGCTCCTCTGATCCGCTGCGAGTAGGCCACCTGGAGTTGGCCCGCCAGGTAGGCGCCGGACGAGACGCCGGCGACGTACACACCCGAGATGCGGTACGTCGACAGGCTGCCGGACACGGGCGTCTTGGTGTGCGGGGTGGCGGCGGCGTGGGCGGGTGCCACCGGCGTGAGCAGCAGGGCCGCGACGGCGGCGGCGACCAGCCGCGAGACAGGTCTGATCATGACGCTCCCTGGGGTTCGGTGAGCGCCGGCGGTGGTGTCGGCGTACGGCGACGCTAGCGTGACCTGCGTCACTGCCGACATGAGCGCGACCCACACCTCGCAAGGCCGCGCAGTGGTGCCGATCGCTGCTACCGACCACTCGGCGTCCTGTGACCACAAGGGAGCACCGTTGGTGATCACGGCGACACCACCGTCGAGACAAGATCTTGGACATTTTCGAAAAATGTCCAAGATCTTGCATTCGCGTTCCAGCTACCGGCCCGGGGGACTCCGCTCGACCGGTCTACCCACGTCGCACTCGTAGACGGCGCTCCAGAAGTTCGTCAGGACCGAGAGGCTGGAGCCGTGAGTGATGGCTCGGGACTCCGCACGGATCAGCCAGAAGTCGCCGTCCGGAAACACGAACGCCCAACCGATCGGCTCGTCGTCACGCATCAGGACGACGATCTCGGGCGTCGTATCCACCGGCATCTCCGGCAGATCGGCCACCTCGGCAGACCACAGTCCCGGCTCCCGGCTCACCGGCGGCTCCGCTGACTGCGTCGGCCGCTGGCGAAGGCCAATCGCCACCAGGCCGGCCGGTTCACCGATGACTGCTCGCTCGCTGTTGGTGCGGCAGGGCGGGCCCCGTTTCGGCCCGGCTGGCCATCCTGGCGGGCATATCTGGTCGCCGGCCGTAACAGGTCAATCGGTTCGTCAGGGCGTTGAAACCACTTCCGTCGGGTCATTACCGCGCCTCCCGCGAGATCGTCCAGCAAGCCTTCCACCAGCAACGATGGGCGGCAGGCAGCACGGAATGCAACGTCTCAGGGCGAATTTCGACCTCCGATATTGACGTCGTGTCAGGTGGCCCGAGATGCTGTTCCAAATGAGACACCGGCGTACGCCGAACCGAGACGAGGTGCGATGGCCGACATGGGATCTTCAGTGCCCCGGCGACAACTCGGCCGACTGCTGAGGCAGGCTCGGGAAGAGGCCGGGATAAATCTCGAGGCCGCCGCGGAAGCCCTCGAATGGTCTCGGGCGAAGATGTACCGACTGGAGAGCGGGCAGACCTCGCTGCGGACGCACGATGTGACGTTGATGTGTCAGCACTACGGCACCTCGACCGAACTTACCGAGGTGATGGTGTCCCTCGCCCGGGAAAGCAAGGCACGCGGCTGGTGGCACGCATACGGCGAGGTCATCCCGGCCTGGTTCGAGCTTTACGTCGGCCTGGAGGCATCCGCGAAGAGCATTCGGCATTTCGATCCGAACCTGGTACCCGGGCTACTGCAAACGCCGGAGTACATGGCGGCGGTGTTCGAGACTAAAGCGGACCGGACGCGTCAGGAAATTGCGCAGAAGGTCGCCCTGCGCCTGGAGCGGCAGAAGCTGCTGTCCCGACGCAGACCGACAGCGCCAACGCTGCACGCGATAGTGGACGAATCGGTGATCCGCCGACCGATCGCCGACCTGGAAGCGTGGCGCCTGCAACTCGCTCACCTGGCGAACGTGAACCAGCGGCACAACGTCAAGGTTCGGATCTTGCCGCTGTCGGTGGGACCACACATGGCGTCCGTTGCCGGTGCGTTCATCCTGCTTGACTTCCCACGGATCGGCACGCGCCCGGCGGAGCCCTCCACGGTGTACTGCGAGTCCTACACGGGCAGCCTGTACCTGGACAAGCCGAGCGAGGTCGCCTCGTACACGGAAGTCTGGTCGGCGTTGTGGGGGGTTGCCCTGGATGAGCGTGCATCGGAGGATCTAGTCAGCGACGTGATCAAGGAGAGCTACGGTGAGTGACATGCTCGATATGAAGTGGCGCAAGAGCACGTACAGCGGCAACGAGGGTGCCTGCGTCGAGGTGGCGGACAACATACCGAGCGTGGTCGGTGTTCGGGACAGCAAAGATGCCGCCGGGCCGGCGCTGTCGTTCGGCCCGTCCGCGTGGCGCTCGTTCGTCGAGTCGGTCAAGCTCGACGCGCTGCGCTGACCCGTCTTCGGAATGGAGGGGCCTACCCGTACCCGGGTAGGCCCCTCCATCGGGTCTCCGTCGCCTGCGGCGCGAGCCCGACGGCGTCAGCCGGCCGAGGATCGGGTCACCGGCAGGTCGAAGTAGGTGTCCGGCCAGGGTTCGTCGCGGTAGCGGAAGTGCCACCACTCCCGGTCGTAGCCGACGAAACCACCGTCGGTCATCAGTTGCCGTAGCTGTCGCCGGTTGTGCCGTGCGATGGGACCGACGCGGTCCGAGTCGGTGTGCGACAGCGGGTCGAAGCAGTCGAAGCCGGTGCCCATGTCGACGCTGTTGTCGGCGGAACGCTGCGCGTACGCGGCGGTGCAGGGCACCAACGGCTGACCCGGTTCGGAGCGGGCCCGGTCAGACGTTGACAGGTCGACCAGGGTGAGGTCGACGGTGCTGCCCCGGCTGTGTGCGCTGGGCGCGCCGAGATAGCCACGGTCGACCAGCTCCGTCTTGGCCACGCGAGGGTAGAACTCCGCCTTCATGGCGTCCTGCCCCGGCTGGGCGGCCCAGTCCAGAAAGTCGTCGGTGGCCCGCTGCGGGCGGTAGCAGTCGTACACCTTGAGGCTGCGGCCGACGGCGAGCGCCGCGTCCTGCACCCGGCGCAGCGCCTCGGCGGCACGGGCGGTCAGCAGGCACAGCGGTTCCTGGTAGCCGTCGACGCGGCGACCGACGAAGTTGTACGCCGTGGCGTACCGGATGTCGGTGAGGATGCGATCGTCGATAGCGGACAGGACGACGAGGCCGGGCGACACCGACGGCGACGCCGGTGGCGGTGCCGGCTGCGGTTCGTCGCTCTGCCAACAGCCACCGGTGACCATCGCCAGTGTCGCCGTCACCGTCAGGCCCACCCGGGCGAGGGGGCGCGGCGAGGTCACCTCACCGCCGGCCGGCGCGCGTCGCGGCGGTGCGGTGCCGCCAGCGACGGCGGCCGGCCAGACCGCCCGCGAGCAGCGTCACCCCGACGGCGAGGCCGATCAGGGAGGCCGACCGCAGGCGACCGGCCAGGACCGCCGCCTGCGATGTCTCCGCGCCGGACGCGCCGCCGGGCAACGCCTGCGGCGGTACGGCGGGCGGCGGCGCCGAGGCGGTGGCCGCACCCGGGCTCACCAGCACCCCCACCGAGGCCGCCGAGGGCAGCTCGAATCCCCAGTCGAGCAGGGCCGCGCCCTGTTGCCAGCCCCGCTTGTCGATCACGTCCGCACCCAGCAACGTCACCACGAGCCGCCGTCCGCCCCGCTCGGCCATCCCGACGTAGGTGTGTCGGGCCAGGTCGGTGTAGCCGGTCTTGCCGCCCAGCGCGCCGGGATAGTGGTAGAGCAGCTGATTGTCGTTGTCGATGGTGAAACCCTTGGCGCGCTGCCTCGGCTGGGCCGGGATGGTCGCCTCCCGGGTGGCCACGTAGCGCCGGAACCGTTCGTCGGCGAAACAGGCCCGGGTGATCAGCGCCAGGTCGTACGCGCTGGTGAACTGTCCGGGACCGTCCAGCCCGGAGGGCGTCGCCGCGTGCGTCTGGTACGCGCCGAGCAGTTTCGCCTGCTCGTTCATCGCCCGTAGCCCGCCGACCATGCCGTCCGCGCCGCCGCCGAGGCGGGCCAGCGCGTTCGCCACCTCGTTGCCCGAGCGCAGCAGCAACCCGAGCCAGAGCGTCTCCACCCGGTACCGGCCGCCCGCCACCAACCCCACCGCGGAACTGCCCGGCTCGATGTCAAGATCATCCGCAGTGATGGTGACGACATCGCTCGGGTCGAGTTTCGGCAGCATGGTCGCGGCCAGCAGCAGCTTCTGCACGCTGGCCGGGGTCGCGTACTCGTGCGGACCGCAGCCACCCAGCACCTCACCGGTGTCCAGATCGGCCACCAGCCACGAGGTCGCCGACACCTTCGGCGGTTTCGGTACGCCCGGGGGCACCACCAGACCGGACGTGGCCAGTCGCGGCCCGCCGACGGCCCGCTGCACCGGGTCCGGGGACGGAGCCGCCGCAGGTGTGGGGCCGGGAGCTGGCGGCGCCGAGCGCGGACACGGGACCGGCGCTGCCGCGTGGGCGTCGGCGACGGGCATCAGCGGCGTCGTCAGCAGCGCGGCAGCCACTGCCACCTTAAGTACGGGATAACCCACAATAGATGACGCTATCGGGCAAATTCCAGCGAGGCGCGCAAATCGGTCAGCACTTAACCTCGGATCCTGGCTCCACCCCCCGATCAGGGTGGTTGCCGACCTAGCCCTACTCGGTGGGGCTGGTCCGGCGGGCGACGAGAAGTGCCACGGTGATCGCGAGTACTCCGATGGCCAACGCCACCAGCATCCCCGCGCCCGGCCCGCCGGTGGCCGGGGCGGTGCCGGCCGGCTGAGCCGCAACGGCACCGGCCGGCGGCGGCGCGACCGGCGGTGTCACCTCGACCGGCCCAGTCACCGCCGGTGACGGTTCGGCGTCCAGCTCCCCCGGCTCCACCAGCCGTCCGACACTGGCCTGCCGAGGCAGCGCGAAGCCCCAGTCGAGCAACGCGGCACCCTGCTCCCAGCCGCGTTGCGGTCGCGGCTCGGCACCGAGCAGCGTGACGACCAGTCGGCGACCATTCCGCTCGGCCGCACCCACGTAGGTGTGCCGTGCGTAGTCGGTGAAGCCGGTCTTGCCACCGAGCGCACCGGGATAGCGGTACACCAGTTGGTTCTCGTTCTGGATCTCGAAGCCCTTGCCCCGCAACGCCTTCTGCGCCGGAATGCGGGTGCGCTCCGTGAGCACGTACCGCCGGAAGGCCGGATCGGCGAAGCAGACCCGGGCGATCAGGGCCAGGTCGTACGCGCTGGTGAACTGGCCGGGGGCGTCCAGCCCGGACGGGGTGACCGCGCGGGTCTGCCCCGCACCGAGTCTGCGGGCCTGCTCGTTCATCGCCCGCACGCCACCGGCCACGCCGTCGGCGCCACCGCCGAGGCGGGCCAGCGCGTTCGCCGCCTCGTTGCCGGATTGCAGCAGCAACCCGAGCCAGAGCGTCTCCACCCGGTACCGGCCGCCCGGCAAGAGCCCGACGGCCGAGCTGCCGGGGGCGATGTCCAGATCCTCCTCAGTGACCGTGACAACCCGGGCCGGATCAAGTCTGGGCAGCATGGTCGCGGCCAGCAGCAGCTTCTGCACGCTGGCCGGGGTCGCGTACTCGTGCGGACCGCAGCCACCCAGCACCTCACCAGTGTCCAGATCGGCCACCAGCCACGAGGTCGCCGTCACCTTCGGCGGTTTCGGTACGCCCGGGGGCACCACCAGACCGGACGTGGCCAGTCGCGGCCCGCCGACGGCCCGGTGTTCCGGAACGGGCGGCGGCGGCGTCGGCTTCGGCGACCGGGTCACCTTCGGCGCCACCGCCTTCGGGCAGGGCACTGCCATCGACGCGGCGGGCCCCGGCGCGGATGGTGGCGTCACGGCAACGGCCCGTGAAGCAACCGAGGTGGACGATCCGGAACCGATGGTGATCGCCGCTACACCGGGAGTCGCGGGAATCGTCACGACGGCGAGGGCGGCGCAACCGGCGGCGAGGGCCCGGATTCTCATGAACACGCAGACTAACGGCAGGACATGAATACGTCCGATTGACATCACCGCCCTGGTCCATGTGCCCGCCCAGCGGTATCAGCCGGCCAGGTGGCACAGATAGTCGTGCAGAGTCGCCGAGGCGGCCAGCCGTCGCCGGCTGCGGCGGTGCAGTTCCTGCTCGCGGCGGGCCAGCTCGGCGCGGACCCGCTGCGGGCTCCCCGTGGTCCGCATCTCGTCGAGCACCGCTGTGATGATCTCGAACGGGTACGCGCCCCGGCGCAGCAGCGTCACCACCTGCGCGACACGCTGCTCGACCTCGTCGTACACCCGGTAGCCGGTGCCCGCCTCGCGGGCCGGACGCAGCAGGCCGCGCGCCTCCCACGAGCGCAGTTGCGAGGTGCGGACCCCGACCAGGTCGGCGACGACGCCGACCCGCACCGCCCGGCGTGGCACGGCGGTGTGCCGGCGCGGACTGGTCACCACGGTCTCGAACGCGCCGAGCACCATCCGGATCTCCGCCCGTTCGCGGTCCAGTTCGGCATGGCCCGCGTCCAGCGACGCCAGCGCCGTCGGCAGGTCACTCCGGTGGACCGCAGCCATGATCTCCCGGGTACGCGTCCAGCCGTGTCCGTCGGCCACCGCGCGGGCCACCGTCAGCGCCCGCGCATGCGCGTCGGTGAAGATCCGGTAGCCGCTCGGGGTGCGTTCCACCGGGGGCAGCACACCAAGGTCAACGTAGTTGCGCACCTGTTGAACGGAGACACCCACCGTGGCAGCGAGATCCACCGCGCGCAGCCGTCCGCTTCCCCGACGATCCACCACCGCGTCAGCATAGCCCTCTCGCGTCGTTTGAGACTTCGCGCGACCAAACGGACCGGCTTCACGCTCAGGATGCCGCGAAAGTCTCCACATGCACGTTAATGAGACAATTGAATCCGGCCAGGCCATCGGAAGCCAGTTCCCGGGCGGAGTCCGTCCACGATCTGCGAAGGGTTCGCATGCAGCAGCCAGCACGTTCCGCCGCCGACAGCCACGACATCATCGAGGTACGCGGCGCGCGGGAGAACAACCTCGATGACGTCTCGGTCGACATCCCCAAGCGCCGACTGACCGTCTTCACCGGCGTCTCCGGGTCCGGCAAGTCCTCGCTGGTCTTCGGCGCCATCGCCGCCGAGTCCCAGCGACTGATCAACGAGACCTACAGCGCCTTCCTCCAGTCGTTCATGCCCAATCTCTCCCGGCCCGAGGTGGACTCGCTGCGCAATCTCACCCCGGCCATCGTGGTCGACCAGGAGCGGATGGGCGCCAACTCGCGCTCCACGGTCGGCACCGCCACCGACGCGTACGCCATGCTGCGCATCGTGTTCAGCCGGCTGGGTGAGCCGCAGGTCGGCGGTGCCGGCGCCTTCAGCTTCAACCTGGCCGAGGGGATGTGCCCCACCTGCGAGGGCCTGGGCCGGGTCTCCGATCTCGACGTCAACGAACTGGTCGACGTGGAGAAGTCGCTCAACGACGGAGCGATCACCGTGCCGAACTTCGCCGTCGACACGTGGTACTGGCAGACCATCGTCGGCACCGGCCTGTTCGACCCGGACGTCAAGCTTCAGGACTTCACCCCGCAGCAGTGGCAGGACCTCCTGCACAAGCCCGCCACGAAGATCAAGGTGGGTGGCACCAACCTGACCTACGAGGGTCTGGTCGTCAAGGTGCGCCGGCTCTATCTCACCAAGGACCGCGAGTCCATGCAGCCGCACATCCGGGCCTTCGTCGACCGGGCGGTCACCTTCACCACCTGCGCCGGCTGCGACGGCGCCCGGCTCAACGCGGCGGCGCTGTCCTGCCGCATCGCCGGGCACAACATCGCCGAGTGCGCCGCCATGCAGATCAGCGACCTGGCCGAGTTCATCCGCAGCATCGACGATCCGTCGGTCGCACCGTTGACCGTCAACCTTCGGGAACTGCTGGACTCGCTGGTCGAGATCGGTCTCGGATACCTCAGCCTCGACCGGGAGTCGGCCACCCTCTCCGGTGGTGAGGCGCAGCGGGTCAAGATGGTCCGGCACCTGGGTTCCAGCCTCTCCGACATCACGTACGTCTTCGACGAACCCACCGTCGGCCTGCACCCGCACGACATCGCCCGGATGAACGACCTGCTGCTGCGGCTGCGAGACAAGGGCAACACGGTGCTCGTGGTCGAACACAAACCGGAGACCATCGCGGTGGCCGACCATGTGGTCGATCTCGGTCCGGGTGCCGGCACCGCCGGTGGCCGCATCTGCTACACCGGCGACGTGGCCGGCCTGCGCCGCTCCGACACCCGCACCGGACGGCACCTGGACCACCGGGTACGGCTGCGGGAACCGGTCCGCACGCCTCGGGGGCATCTCGCGATCCGGCACGCCGACCTGCACAACCTGCGGGACGTCAGCGTGGACGTCCCGCTCGGCGTACTGACCGTGGTGACCGGGGTGGCCGGCTCCGGCAAGAGTTCCCTGGTGCACGGCTCACTGCACGGCCGCGACGATGTGGTGGTCGTCGACCAGGCGCCGATCCGTGGCTCCCGGCGCAGCAACCCGGCCACCTACACCGGTCTGCTCGACCCGGTACGTACCGCCTTCGCCAGGGCCAACGGGGTCAAGGCCGCTCTGTTCAGCGCCAACTCCGAGGGGGCCTGCCCCACCTGCAAGGGCATCGGGCTGGTCTACACCGACCTGGCGATGATGGCCGGCGTCGCCTCCGTCTGCGAGCAGTGCGAGGGTCGCCGGTTCACCGACGAGGTGCTCACCTACCGGCTGCGCGGGCGCAACATCAGCGAGGTGCTCGGCATGTCGGTGGCCGAGGCCCGGGACTTCTTCCCCAGCGGCCCAGCCCGGGTCATCCTGGACCGGATGGCCGACGTGGGGCTGAGTTACCTCACCCTCGGTCAGCCACTGACCACGCTCTCCGGTGGCGAACGACAACGGCTCAAGCTGGCCATCCACATGGCCGACAGGGCCGGCACCTATGTGCTGGACGAGCCGACCACGGGACTGCACCTGGCCGATGTCGACCAGCTGCTCGCGCTGCTCGACCGGCTCGTCGACGCCGGCAACACGGTCATCGTCATCGAGCACCACCAGGCGGTGATGGCCCACGCGGACTGGCTGATCGACCTCGGTCCGGGCGCAGGTCACGACGGCGGCCGGATCGTGTTCACCGGCACCCCCGCCGACCTGGTCGCGCAGGGCGGCACGCTCACCGCCCGCCACCTGCGCGACTACGTGACCGGCTGACCACCGCCGGAGCCGGTGGCGACGCCGGCCGGCTCCGGCCCCCGTCGCCTGACCGCAAATGGGTGCTCCTGCGGCGTCGACGCTGCGGACGCTGCGCATCCCGCCGGACCGACCAGCACAGCGGCGGTCGGTCCCGTTACGCCGCGGAGAGCCGGCGCAGCCAGCGCCGCTGCCAGGGCGTCTCGACCGCGCCCGGCCGGTAGGCGGCCCGTACCCAGTCGACCGCATCCTCGGCAGGCAACCCGTCGAGGATGGCCAGCGCCGCCAAGGCGGCGCCGGTCCGCCCCGTGCCACCCCGGCAGGCCACCTCCACCCGACATCTCCCGAAGCAGCCGGCACGGCCGAAGCCGGATGCGCGAGCCTATACTGCGCTGGTGTCGCGCCCGCCACTGACCATCGCCGTCGCTCAGCCCCGGTGCGTTTCGTACGACGTCGACACCAACGTGTCGACGCACGCGGCGATGGTCCGTACCGCCGCGGCCCGGGTGGTGATCTTCCCGGAGCTGTCGCTGACCGGTTACGAACTCGACGCCACACCGGTCGACCCGTCGGACCCCCGGCTCGCGCCGCTGGTCGCCGCGTGTGCGGCGACGGGGACGCTCGCGCTGGTCGGCGCACCGGTGGCCGGAGAGCACATCGCCACCCTCGCCGTGGACGGCGTCGGGGCCCGCGTGGCGTACCGCAAGATGTGGCTCGACGATGTCGAGGCCCGCCGGTTCCGCCCCGGACCGGCACCGGTCGTGCTGGACGTCGACGGCTGGCGCATCGGCCTGGCGATCTGCAAGGACACCGGGGTCGTGGCACACGCGGCACGCACCTGCGCTGCCGGCGTCGACGTGTACGCGGCCTCGATCGTCGACGCCGCAGCCGAGGCGCACGTGCCGGACCAGCGGGCGGCGCGGATCTGCACGACCCACCGGGTCGTGGTCGCGGCCGCCAGCTTCGCCGGCTCCACCGGTGGCGGCTTCACCGAGACGGCCGGACGGTCGGCGATCTGGGCGCCGGACGGTTCCGTCCTCGCCCGTGCCGGGACCGCACCCGGTGAGTTCGTGCGGACGACCCTGACCTGATCCTGGCTGATCGGCGGTGCCGGTCGGGGCTCAGTCCTCCGGCAGGTTCGCCTCGAACCGGTCCAGTACGTCGTCCACCCGGTCGGCGAAGTCAGCCGGGACGCGGCCGCGGTCCACCTCGTCGTCGAGACGCTTCCGCAGATCCTTTAGCCGCTTTTCCTGCTCCTTCGGCCGGCCGCCGGCCAGCTCGGTCAGCTCTTTACGCAGCCGGTCGGCGGCCTTGCGGTCGATCTCTCCGGTGAGCTGTGCCTCGGTGAGCGACGCGATGAGTTCGACCGCTGCCCGTCGCAGGCTCACCGGCTCCGGCCGGTTGGCCGGCGAGCTGGCGGTGGGTCGTGATGAGGCGGGCGCGGAGGAGGTCGGTGGGGCGGCCGGCGGCGTGGTGGGACTCGCCGTCGGCTGCCCGTCGCCGCGGTCGCCGAGGACGAGGGCCACGCCCATCCCCAGGAGCAGGACCAGCGCGAACGTGACCAGCGCACCCATCGGCGGGCCGCTCTGCCCCCGTCGGCCCGGCGGCCGTCCGGGTGCCGGCCGGGGTCGGCCACGGCCAAGCGGTGCTCCGCGCGTCGCGGATCGTGGGGCGACGCCGGACACGGTCTCGGGCCGGATCGTCGGCTCGATCAGGGTCGGTGGATGGTGACGCACCGGCCGGGTCTCCGGCGTCTGCTGCCCGTCGGCCGCCGGTGCGTCGACCGTGGCCGCCGCCACCCCGACGGCACCGGCGCGGAACCGGGTGGCCAGTCGGCCGGCCGTGGGGCGGCGTTCCGGATCGGGGTCGAGGCAGGCCAGCACCAGATCGGCGAGGTCGGCCGGCAGGCCCGGCACCCGCGGGGGTGCGACGGCCGGCCGGTTGGCGTGCACCCTGACCGCGTCCGGCCAGCTACGCACGGGCAGCGGGACGTCACCGGTGAGGGTGCGGTACAGCAATGCGCCGAGGGCGTACACGTCGCTGGCCGGATGGGGCGGGTCGGCGCTCAACCGTTCCGGCGCTAGGTAGGCGGGAGTACCCATCAGAGGGCCGCCCGCCGGGCGGGCGCCGGGCGACGGCGCACCGGCGAGCGCGGCGATACCGAAGTCGAGCACCTTGGCACCGTTGTCGGTGAGCATGACGTTGCCCGGCTTGATGTCGCGGTGCACCACGCCCAGACGGTGCGCGGCGGCCAGGGCGGCGGCCACCTCCGCGGCCATCCGCAGGGCCGGCCGCCAGGGCAGCGGCCCGTCGGCCAGCCGGTCGGCGAGATTCCGCCCGTCGACCAACTCCATTACCAGGTACGGCACGACACTGCCGTCGGTCAGCGCCGCCTCGCCGTAGTCGTACACCTGCGTGACGTGCGGGTGGGCCAGGCGTGCCGCCGCGCGGGCCTCCCGCCGGAGGGTGGCCCGTAGGTCCGGGTCGACCGCGAACATCCCGGCGAGGACCTTCACCGCGACCGACCGACCCAGGACCTCGTCGTCGGCGCGCCACACCTCGGACATTCCGCCGAGGCCGATGCGATCGTGCAGCACGTAGCGGTCGTGCAACCGCAGGCTGGGGGTGAACGGCGACATGGGCCCCCAGTCTGCCTGCTGCACCACCCGGCGCACCACCCGCCCGGGTCGCGGACCGATCGTGCGGCGAGTGGGCCGGGTAGGCGCAGACTCGGGCAACCGCCCGCCGACGAGCCTCGACGCCCGGCCGGTCCGGCCAGGGGCATCGTTCCCGCCCTACGTACGGCAGGCGGGCCGGGCGGGCACGGGACACGGCTGGATGCGGTCGGCGAGTCGGCGCAGCGCCCCGGCGGCGAGCCGGCGGGTGGCCACCAGCCGCGCCGGCCGGGGTACGTCGGGCCGGACCGGTGCGTCCGGCCGGGCGGACATGACATGACGGTTCACCGCGTCGACGGCCATCACGAAGCCGGTGGACTGTTCCATGGTCAACTCCTCGGGGCAGGTCCGGAGCTGCTCCGGACGACGAGCGTGGTGGGTAGCAGAATCTGGCCCGCGGCGGCGTCAGCGGGCGGGTCGAGCAGCAGCGTGGCGGCGCTTCGGCCCTTCGCATCACCGGGTTGGCGGACGGTGGTCAGGCCGGCCGGAGCGGCCTCGGCGACGTCGTCGAAGCCGGTCACGGAGACTCGCCGCCCCCGCTCGCCGTCGGCACGCAGGACGTCGAGCGCACCGAGGGCGAGCACGTCGGAGCAGGCCAGCACCGCGGTGGGCGGTTCGGGCAACTGCGCCAGCGCGCTGACTGCGTCGGCGCCAGCGGCGCGGGTGTTGTCGGTCGCGGAGAGCACGGTCAGGTCGGGCCAGGCGACGCCGACCGCCGCGAACGCCTCGGCGAAGCCGGCCAGCCGGTCCCGGGTGGTGGGGTGCGGCACGTCGGCCACGTCGGCGACCCGCAGCGGCCCGGCCGGTGCGCCGGGCAGCACGTCGTCGCCGAGCAGGGCGACCCGGCGGTGGCCGAGCGCGGTCAGGTGTGCCGCGGCGGACCGGGCGGCGGCGCGCTCGTCGATGCCGACCCAGAGGTCCCCGGCCCGGGGCCGCGACGAGGTGGTGACGAAGGGCAGGCCACGGCCGCGAATCGTGTCGAGGATGCCCTCCTCGTCACCGGCACAGTAGACGCAGAACCCGTCGACGGCGGCGTTCTCCACCGCCGTACGCGCGCCGGCCGCGTCGTCGGGCAGCGGTATCAGCAGCAGGTTGCTGTCGTGGCGTTCGGCCGCCTCGGCGACGCCGGTCAGGAACCGGACGGCGAAGGGGTCGGTGAACGCGTACGACAGCCGGGAGGTGAACAGCACCCCGATGGCACCGACGAATCCCCGCCGCAACGAGCGCGCGGTCGGGTCGGGCCCGGGGTAACCCATCTCCCGCGCGGTTTCCAGGATGCGTTGGCGCAACTGCGGTGAGAGCTGGTCCGGGCGGCCGTAGGCGTTGGAGACGGTGCTGCGCGAGACACCGACGGCCTCGGCCACGGCCCGCAAGGTCGGCTTCATCCGCACACTCCGTTCTGGATCGATCCAGCAACTGGATCGATCCAGACACTAACCCGACGACCCGCCCCCGTCAACCCTTCCCCACTCCGCTGGGCTGGCGCGCGTCTTGTCGCCCCGGTGGGGGTATGCGCGCCGCGGGATGAGGGTTGGGAGGTGGGGAAAGTCAGCTGGGGTCGAGGTCGGCGATCATTCGCTCAAGGATCTCGGGCGTACGCTCCGGTGGCTCGGCCTCGACACAGAGGCGTTCCATGGCCACCGCGTAGAAGTCGAGGTCCTCGCGCTTGTCCAGGTAGATGGCGCTGGTCAGCTGCTCGATGTACACGATGTCGGGCAGATCCTGATCACCGAAGCGCAGGATCGTGAAGGCGCCGCCAGCAGCGGCGTGCCCACCGGCGGCGAACGGGATCACCTGGAGCCGCACATTCGGCGTACGCGTCGCCTTGAGCAGCGCCTCCAGTTGACCGCGCATCACCTGGGGACCACCGATCGGTCGGCGCAGCGCCGCCTCGTCGACGACCGCCCACAGACGCGGTGGGCGCGGCCGGGACAACAGTTCCTGCCGACGCATCCGCAGATCCACCCGGCGGTCGATCTCGTCGGGACCGGCTGTGCTGTGGCCGAGCAGCACCACGGCTCGGGCGTACTCCGGGGTCTGCAACAGACCCGGGACGAACTGGACCTCGTAGCTGCGGATGAGGGCGGCCGCCGCCTCCAGGCCGAGGTAGGACTGGAACCACGACGGCAGGACGTCGCCGTACCGGTGCCACCAGCCCGGGTTGTTCGCGTCCCTGGCCAGCTTGAGCAACGCAGTGCGCTCCTGCTCGGCGGTGACACCGTAGAGGGTGAGCAGATCGGCGACGTCGCGCTCCTTGAAGCCGACCCGACCCAACTCCATCCGGCTGATCTTGGACTCGGAGGATCGAATCTCCCAGCCGGCGCTCTCCCGGGTGACTCCCCGCGACTCCCGCAGCCGGCGCAGTTGTGCACCCAGCAGCATCCGCAGCACGGTCGGGCCGGCCGCCGGGCCCTCCTCGGCGGAAACCATGGTCACCTACCGTCCTCCGCATGCTGTCAGCGGCCGAACCGGTTGACCTACTCGACCGACGTGTAAGCATGCCATGAACCGTCAGTGAGGTGAACCGCCCATCCCGTGCGAGAAAAATCCCGTCGATGGGATGCGGGGTCAGCCGATCAGGTGATCGAAGTCACCGTCCCGGGCACCGAGCACGAACGCGGCGATCTCGTCCACCGTGTAGATCAGCGCGGGTCCTTCAGGGTGCCGGGAGTTACGCAGGGCAATGCCCGCCCCACCGGGCAACTCCGCCAGTTCGACACAGTTCCCACTGGGATTGCTGCGCCGACTCTTCTGCCAGGCGAGGGGAGGCAAATGGTTGACGGAAACACCGTTGGGCGGCTGCTGCATGAGGGGCTTCTGTTCTCTCCGATTGGCGCCGGTGCCGTGGGAGGAGCGGTAGCGGCTTGACGGATGTCGGCTCGTTATGCACGTGCATCTGCTATTGCATCTGCAATGGACACCGGGGATGATAACGCACGTGCGTGATGCCTACCTGCTCACGTTCTGTCCCGCGAACCTGACAACCATCAGGGGAAACGAGGTGTCTGGCAGCGTCCGCCGATCCGTGTGCGGGCGTGTGTCGCGGAGAAGGGAGATGGTGGTGCCGGATCCGCTGACCGTCGCGTCCGGCATCTGCGCCGCAGGAGCACTGCTCTCCTCCTGGCAGTTGGGACGCCGGGCCGTGCGGGCCGAGGCGGAGATCGGGCGTCTCCAGGCGGAACTCACCGCCGAGCGGCACGCCGCCAGCCACGATCCGCTGACCGGCCTACCGAACCGGCGGGCCTTCTTCCGCCTCGCCACGACGCTGCTCACCGACCGTTCCGGCTGCCACCTGATCGCCGTGGTCCTCGATCTCGACGACTTCAAACAGATCAACGACCGGTACGGACATGCCGCAGGCGATCAGGTGCTGGTCAGCGTCGCTGAGCGGCTGGCCAGCTTCGCCGGCGACAACCTGGTGACCCGCCTCGGCGGTGACGAGTTCGCCGGGCTGCTGACCAGCCCGACCCTCGACCGGCGGTGGATCGACCACGCGACCCGGCGGCTGTACGACATACTGGCCGCGCCGATCCCGATGGGCGCCGTAACCCTCCGGGTGACCGCCTCGGTCGGTCTGGCACCCGTGCAGGACAGTCAGCTCAGCGAGGCGCTCAACCGCGCCGACGCGGCGATGTACGAGGCCAAGGCGCTCGGCAGCGGCCGACCGGGTCGGGCCCTGCGCGACACCGCGTACCTCGCCGAGTGCTGACCCCCCCCCGGTCGCAGCGCCGGACCGTGCGTCACCGGTCTACAGGTGGGTACTCCACCGGAATCAGGCCCGTACGGCGGAGGGAACATCGTGGCGGACATCCGGGCATTGGTCCTCAACTGCACCCTCAAACGCTCCCCCGCCCGGTCCAGCTCCGAGGTGCTGGGCCGGGAGGTGCTCGACGCTCTCGGCGAGCAGGGAGTCACAGGCGAACTGATTCGGGTGGTGGACCACGACGTCCGCTTCGGTGTCTCCACCGACGAGGGGGATGGCGACGCCTGGCCGCAGATCCGGGCGAAGCTGATGGCCGCGCAGATCTTCGTGATCGCCACGCCGATCTGGCTCGGCCAGCCCTCGAGCGTGTGCAAGATGGTCCTGGAACGGCTCGACGCCGAGCTCAGCGAGACCGACGACCAGGGCCGGCTGGTCACCTACGGCAAGGTCGGCGGCGTGGCGGTGGTCGGCAACGAGGACGGCGCGCACCACACGATCGGGCAGGTGCAGCAGGCGCTCAACGAGGTCGGCTTCACCTGCCCAGCGGCGGGCGCGACGTACTGGGTCGGCGAGGCCCTGCACAAGACCGACTACATCGACGCGCGCCCCAAGCCCGACACCACCGGTCGGGCCACGAAGGCGCTGGCGCTCAACAGCGCCCACCTGGCACGGTTGCTCGCCGAACAGCCGTACCCACCGTCGGACGCCCTCGACGCCGCGGTCGGCCCGGCCCAGCGGCCCGGCTGAGGCCACCGACCGGGCCCGGCCCGGGCCAGCGGTCGGACCGACGCCACCGGCTCCGCGGCGAGTCGGACGGTCAGCGCCAGCCGTACCCGGCGCGCAGGGCCTGGCCCACCCGGTCGAACCGGGGCCGGTCCAGCACCGCGCCCTCGCGCCGGATGCTGTCCTCCCGCATGGTCAGCACCCGGTCCAGGCGCACCCAGCTCGGCCGCCGCTCACGGTCCCAGTCGCCCGGCCCGAGTGCCAGCCAGTGCCGGTCACCGTGTCGGTCCTGCTGGCTGGAGAGCATCAGCCCGAACAGCGTCCGGCTGTGCCGGCCCACCACCAGCACCGGCCGGTCCTTGCCCTGCCGAGGGTCATCCTCGTAGGACACCCAGGTCCAGACGATCTCCCCCGGATCGGCCTGGCCATCGGGCTCCGGGGCGTACGACAACTCGCGGCGCTGCAACGCGCTGACCTGGCGCGGCCGCGCGAGCCTGGCCGCGGACGGACCGGCCGCGCGCGGCCTCGGGATGACCGCGCCGACACGGGACGCCATGCTCCTGAACAGACCTGCCACGGCGGCAGCCTATCCGCTGCCACCGGTCCCCCGGACGGCAGGGAGTGTGCCCTGAGCCGCGCGACGGCCGGGGCCTCATCCGACGATCGGGTCGCTGCCACCGCCGGCGGTGTGCAGCCGTCCCACCATCTCCTGGAACTCGCCGACGGTCACCGTCTCGCGCAGGGTGGCGAACACGGCCGCAGCCCCGGCAGCCGCCGTGCCCTCGTCGACTCCGGCCCGCTCACCGACCCGGCGGAGGAAGTCCGCCGGCCCGCCCGGCGACCCCGCGTCGGTCAGCTCGGCCGGCAGATACCCGGTCGGGTCCGTCGACGGCGAGCCGGTCATCCGCTCCACGACGGTCTGCAGGACCGCGCGCGCGACGCTGGCCGCGGGTTCGGGCGCCAACCCGGATCGCCGGGACACCGCGGCGACGAACAGCGGAAACCGCACGGCGCCCTCCTGTCGTCAACGGCGCGCTGGTTACCCCCGCCGGCACCGGACAAACGCCGGCCCCGGATGCCCAGGTCGGTCCCGTGCGGTCGGCCGGGATCTACCCGACGACGACCTCGTCCACCTGCTGGCTGGCTGCGCGCTTACCTCCCGGCTGTCTCCGGGCCTCGGTGCCGTGCCTCCCGCCAACGCGCGGCGCGTACCCGGTCCACCGTGTAACACAGCTCCCGAGGGGCCTCCGGCCGGCCGGGCACCCGGTCGAACGGGAAACCCCGACCGGCGTAGTCGTAGTGGGCCTTGAGCAGCCGGGTCAACCCCGCCATCGCACCAACGATCTTCTTGCGCGGCCGTCCCGTCGCCTCGGCCAGGTCGTCCACCGTGAACGGCCGCTCCGGCTCGGCGGCGAGCGCGTCCAGCACGGCGGCGACCGTGCGATGGGTGGCGCTGCGTCCTTGGCTGAGTCGGCGCAGATCCTCGACCGCCCAGTCCGACTTCGCCGGGCGGGGCATCGGGTCGGCTCGCCGACGGGGCACCGGCCCCACCCGGTGCCGGGCGTCGAGGTCGGCCAGCAGACGGGCCACGTGCGGAACGTACGCCAGCGGGACCGCCACCAGCACCATCCCCTCCGTCGGCGTCCCCGACGGCGGGTACGGCGGCAGCGCCGGCAGGTTCACGACGTCGACGGCGTTGCCGTGGCCTGGGCGGGTACGAACCGATAGCCCAGGCCGCGTACGGTCACGATCATCGGCGCCCGGTCGCCGTCCAGCGCCAGTCGCCGACGAAGCCGCTTGATGTGCACTGTCAGGGTGTTCGACGTGTCGTCGGAGATACCACCCCAGACGGCGGCGAGCAGTTGCTCGCGGGTGACCGTCCGCTCCGCGTGGCTCATGAAGAAGTACAGCAGTCGGAACTCCTTCAACGGCAGGGCCACCGTCCGGCCGTCCAGGCTCACCTCGAACGTCGCCGGATCCACCCGCAGCCCGCCCAGCTCGATCGGCGGATCGAGCGCGCCGGAGGTCTCCGGCCGGATGGCCCGCAGGATCGGCAGTACCTCCTCGGCACGGTAGGGACGCCGTACGCAGGCCGTGGCACCGACCTTGAGCGCGGCGGCAGCCACCCCGCCGTCCTCGTCCCCCACCCCGACCACCGTGGGAATGCCGGCCCGACGGGCGAGCAGCCGCACCAGCTCGGTGCAGCTCATGGTGGACAGGCCGGCGGCGACCACGGCCGCGTCCGGTTGGAGTGCCCCGGCGGCCAGCAGCGCCTCGGCGGCGTGCGCGAAATGGTGGCCGCGTACCCGGTGGTCGGCCAGTTGGGCGACCAACGCGTCACCGACGCTCTCGTCGTCCACCACGAGCAGCACGAAACGCCCGTCGGATCGATGGTCACCCCTGGTGGCCACGACGAGATTGTTCATCGCACACCGGCTCCGGTTCAGTTCAGGCCCGCCACGACACCCACGGTCGCGCAGGGCGATCCCCCGCACTACAGGTCGGCGACGGTCGGCCGGGCGCGGCTGGGCTCACGACGAGCCAGCCACTCCCGGTGGGTCCCCCTGACCAACGGCGACCCACCCTCGACCGTCACGTTCGGCCTCAGCCGAAGCGACCGGTGATGTAGTCCTCCGTACGCTTGTCGGCGGGGTTGGTGAACAGCTTGCCGGTCTGGCTGAACTCGACCAGCTGCCCGTGCCGCTCCTGCGCCTCGTCCACCTCGGCGGTGAAGAACGCGGTGTGGTGGCTGACCCGGGCCGCCTGCTGCATGTTGTGCGTGACGATCACGATGGTGTAGTCGTTCGTCAGCTCGAAGATCAGGTCCTCGATCTTCGCCGTGGCGATCGGGTCGAGGGCCGAGCAGGGCTCGTCCATCAGGATCACCTCGGGCTTGACGGCGATCGTCCGGGCGATGCAGAGCCGCTGCTGCTGGCCACCGGAGAGCGCCAGGGCGCTCTTGCGCAGCTTGTCCTTGACCTCGTCCCAGAGCGCGGCCTTGGTCAGCGCCTCTTCGACGTGGTCGTCGAGCCGGCCCTTGATGCCGTTGATCCGCAGCCCGTACGCGACGTTGTCGTAGATGGACTTGGGGAACGGGTTGGGCTTCTGGAACACCATGCCGATGCGGCGGCGCACCTGGATCGGGTCGACGTCCTTGGCGTACAGGTCCTGGCCGTGGAACAGGACGTCGCCGCTGACCCGGGCTCCGGGGATCGGGTCGTTCATCCGGTTGAGCGCCCGCAGCACCGTGGACTTGCCACAGCCGGACGGCCCGATCATCGCGGTGACCTGGTTCTGCTGGATCGGCATCGTGGTGCCGCGGACTGCTTCGTAGCTGCCGTAGTAGACGCTCACGTCGCGCAACTGCATCACCGACGCGTTGGCGGAGTCCGCACCGGAGACGGTGGTGCCGGGAGCGTGCACCGCCACGGACGGGCGAGTGGTGAGGTTGGTGTCGTTGCTGGCCATGTCAGCGCTCCTTGATGGCGAACCGGCTGGAGATGAAACGGGCGATGATCGTGAAGCCGAGCACGATCACGATGAGCGTCAGGGCCGCACCCCAGGCCCGGTCCTGGGCGGCGGGGAAGGGCTGGCTGGCGTTACGGAAGATCTGTGCCGGCAGCGCCGTGTTGGAGCCGTCGAAGAGGTTCCAGTTGGGCGAGAAGACGATGCCGGTGACGATGATGATCGGTGCGGTCTCGCCGGCGGCGCGGGCTACCGCCAGCAGCGAGCCGCTGGTGATGCCGGAGATCGCCGCCGGCAGCACCACGGTCAGCGTGGTCTTCCACTTGCGGGCACCGAGCGCCATGCTGGCCTGCCGCAGTTCGTCGGGGACCAGCCGGAGCATCTCCTCGCTGCTGCGGATGACCACCGGCAGCATCAGGCAGGCCAGCGCCAACGCGCCCGCGAAGCCGGTCTGTTCGCCGACGAGCAGCACCCAGGAGATGTAGATGAACAGGCCCATCACGATCGACGGCACGCCGGTCATCACGTCGGCCATCAGCCGGATGACCCGGGCCAACGGCCGCTGCTTGCCGTACTCGTTGAGGTAGATCGCGCCGAAGACGCCGAGCGGGATCGCCATCAGGGCGGCCATCCCGGTGATGAGCAGCGTGCCGACGATCGCCGGGCCCATGCCTCCACCGTCACGGCGGTAGGAGTTGGGGATGTCCTCGTTGAGGAACGACAGGCTCATCACCCCACCGCCCTTGGCGATGACCGTGTAGGTCACCAGGGCCAGCGGGATGACGGCGAGCAGCACGGCGACCCAGATCGACGCCGTGGCGAGGTGGTTGGTGAACCGGCGGCGGCCGGAGAGCGCGGCCCGGGTCAGATCGGGCCCGCCGGCGGTCGGCCGGGCGGCGGGTGGTGCGGTGAGAGTCACGCGACGCTTCCCTTCATCCGGGCCTCGGCCCGACGGACGACCACCTGGGCGAGCACGTTGATCAGCACCGTCATCGCGAACAGCACCACGCCGAGACCGATCAGCGCGGCGGTGAAGGTGCCGGTGGACTCGCCGAACTGCTGCACGATGACGGCGGCCATCGAGTTGCCGGGGGCGAACAGGTTGGCGGTGATGTTCGTGGCACCGCCGATGACCAGCGCGACCGCGATCGTCTCGCCCATGGCCCGGCCCAGGCCGAGCATCACCGCGCCGACCACCCCGCCGAAGCTGTGCGGGAAGACCGCGCCCCGGATCATCTCCCAGCGGGTCGCGCCCAGGGCCAGCGCGGCGTCCTTGTCGGCGCGCGGCACCGTGCTGAACACCTCACGGGTGATCGACGTGATGATCGGCGTAACCATGATCGCCAGAATCAGGCCGGCGGTCATGAAGTTGCGTCCGCTGGCCACCGGCCCGAAGAGGCGGCCGAGCAGCGGAACGCCACCGAGGAGGTCGTGCATCCACTGGTAGATCGGGACCAGCGCGGGCGCCACGACCAGGATTCCCCAGAGGCCGAAGACCACCGACGGCACGGCGGCCAGCAGGTCGATCACCGTGACCGCCGGGCCACGCAGCCGACGCGGCGCCAACTCGGTCAGGAACAGTGCGATGCCGACCGACACCGGCACCGCGAACAGCAGCGCGATGAGCGACGAGACCGCGGTGCCGTACGCGAACGACAGCGCGCCGAAGATGGCGTCGCCGGTGGCCGGGTTCGGGTCCCAGACCCGTTCGGTGATGAAGCGCAGGCCCATCGCGTCGAACGCGGGCCAGGCCTCCCGGACGGTGGTGATCAGGATCAGCCCGAGGATGGCCAGCACCAGCAGGCCGGTGCCGAGCGTCCACCAGGAGAAGACGCGGTCGCCGAGGGCGCTGGCGCCGCGCTTGGTCAACGTCGGCTTGGCGGTGGGAGGGTCATTCGTCAAGGTCATCTTCACTCCAGCTCAGGTACCCCGCTAGGGACGGGATCGACGTGATCCCGTCCCTAGCCGGAACGCCCTAGCGATCTTGATTTGATCAGCCCTGGATCTTCTCGACCTGGGCCAGCGCCTTCTCCTTGAGAGAGGCCGGCAGCGGTGCGAAGTCGACCTCCTCGGCCACATCCTGACCGTCGTTGAGCAGGTAGGTGAGGAAGCCCTTGACCAGCGCGGCCTTGTTCGTGTCGTCGTAGGAGGTCTTGACGATGATGAAGGTCGGCGCGGTGATCGGGTACGCGGAGGCACCGGCGGCGTTGAGCGGGTTGTAGCTGAGGTCCTCGGCGATCTCGGCACCCTCCAGGCCCGCGGTGGTGCCCTCCAGCGACGGCTCGACGAACTGGCCGTCCTTGTTCTTGATGGCGGCGAACTTCAGACCGGTGGCCTTCGCGTCGCTCAGGTCGACGTACCCGACGGCACCGTTGGTCTGCTTGACGATCTGGGCGACACCGGTGTTCTTCTCGCCGCCCTGGGTGCTGGCCGGCCAGGCCACCGTGTCACCGCTGCCCAGTTTCCAGGTGCCCGCGGCGGCGGCGTCGAGGTACTTGGTGAAGTTGCTGGTGGTGCCGGAGCCGTCCGAGCGGTGGGCCACCACGATCGGGGTGTTGGGCAGCTCGACACCCGGGTTGTCGGCCTTGACGGCCGCGTCGTCCCAGGTCTTGATGTCGGTCTGGAAGATCTTGGCGAGCGTCTCCGGGCTGAGCTGAAGCTTGTCGACGCCCTCGACGTTGTAGGAAACCGTGATCGGGGCCGCCACCGTCGGCACGTACATGAACGAGTCGGCGGTCACGCCGTCGGTGTCCTTCACCAGGCTGTCGGTGCCGGCGAAGTCGACCAGACCCTCACCGAACTGCTTCTTGCCGGTGCCGGAGCCGGTCGCATTGTAGGTGACCGTCACGTCGGAGGCCTCGGCCTTGAAGGCTTCGACGACCTCTTGGTAGTAGGCGTCCGGGAAGCTGGCGCCCGACGCCTTCAACTCACCGGACAGGTCGGCGTAGGCGCCATCGCCGCCACTGCCGCCCGGCTCCGAGCTGTTGTCATTGCTACCACAGCCGGTAAGCGCGAGCGCGGCAAGCGCGACGCCGGCAAGGACGCGCCGCGAAAGCACGTTGCGGTTCACCAGGTAAGCCTCTCTATCGGGGTGCATCAGCCCGTCCGGGCCGTACGCGAGTCAAGTTAGGAGGCGCAGGTAGCCGGACGCCCGGACCCAGGTGAACGAAAAGTGAACTTGCCGGCTCGGTAGTGGCCACCGGGGAGCCGGGATGTGACGTTGCGGGCGCGGCGTACCGGGATGTCCGGAAAAAACTGCCGCCGACCGCCGGCCGCCGGCCCTCGCGTGCCTCGTCAGAGCCGGATCGTGCCGGTCACCAGGTAGACGACCTGACGGGCGACGTTCACCGCCTGGTCGGCGTAACGCTCGTAGTAGCGGCCGAGCAGGGCCAGGTCGATCGCGGACTCCACCCCGTACGGCCAGCCGGAGACCAGCAGCGACAGCAGGCGTTCCTGGGCGGCGTCGACCTCGTCGTCGTCCAGCCCGAGTTGCATCGCGCCGAGCCGGTCCCGGGTGGCCAGCACGAGTGCGCACTTGTCCGCCACCTGCGCCGCCGCCTCGGCCAGCGCCGTCATCACCGGCATCGCCGGCTCCGGAACCACCCCGACCGGATGCCGGCGCAGCGCGACCTTCGCGACGTGCACCGCGAGGTCACCCATCCGCTCCAGGGCACCGGCGATCCGCAGCGCGCACACCACCAGGCGCAGATCCGAGGCGACCGGTTGGTGCCGCACCAGCACCTCCGGGATCATTGCCTCCACCTCGGCCCGCCGAGCGTCCAGCACGGCGTCACCGGCAAGCACCGTCTCGGCCGCGCCCCGGTCGACCTCCAACAGCGCGGTGCTGGCCCCCCGGATCGCCGCGCCGGCATCCCGGCTCATCAACGCCAGTACGCCGGCGAGCCGGTCGAGCTGCTCGTCGAAGCTGTCCCGGCTCAATGCGCGTACCTCCCCGTCCCACCGGGGCCGCCCGCCAACGGTGGCGCCCGGAACCGGCGCGGCAGCCGGCCGACTCTGGACAGCAACCTACCTGCCTTCGGGCAGCGCCACCCGACGCGCCACCCGCGGGGCGCCGGCAGATCTCGCCGCACGGTCAGTCGGTCAGCACGTCCAGCAGCAGTGCCGCCGTCCAGCTGAACTCTGGCGAGCCCAGGCCGGCACCGGTGTCAGGGTGGAAGTACTCGTGGCATCCGGCCGCCGTGACCAGGTCGATCATGGAGGAGCGGAGTCCGGCCGCCAACCGGTCGTGTCCGTGCCGCAGCAGTCCATGCCGGATCAGCCAGGTGATGTTCATCCAGCTCGGGCCGCGCCAGTAGCGCAGCGGCTCGAAGTCGGTGGCGGTGCGGTCGTGGCTGGGCAGCGGCCGGGTCATCCGGGCAGCGAGCCCGAAGCGGGCCGAGCGGGCCTCGGTGAGCACCGCTTCGATCTGTCGCGCCGGCAGGCCGGGCAGGATCAGCGGGGTCAGGCCGAGCACCGTACGGGCCGGCGTGAGTCGGCCGGTACGCAGGTCACGCGGGTGGAAGGTACCGCTGTCCGGATCGTACAGCCGGGTCACCACGGCCTCGGTGATCCCGACGGCCCGGTCCCGGTGCGGGCCCGGGTCGACGCCGACCACCTCGGCGATGCCGGCGAGCGCCACCTCCGAGGCGCCCATGGCCGCGTTGAACAGCGGACACTCCAGCAGGAACGGATGCCGGTCGGCCAGGCTGTCGTCGCGGAAACCGTCCGCCCGGTACGTGGTGACCATGGTGACGTACCGCGCGTAGTCCAGGTCGGTGGGTCGGTGGGCAGGGTCGGCGTGCACGGTGTCGCGCCGCCGGTACGCGCGCATCACCGCCGCCTCGGCCGACACCGCGCACATCGGTGCGTCCCAGGCCGGGCTGTTGTCCAGACCGGACTCCCAGGGATGCACGATGCTGGCCAACCCGGCACCGCCGACATCGCGACAGGTGGCGAGGTAGCGCTGCTGCGCCACCAGGCGCGGATAGAGCCGTCGCAACGCGGCGCGGCCTTCCTCCGACGGCACGCGACGGTACGCGTGCCAGGCGGCCAACGCGTGCACGGGCGGCTGCACCAGGCCGGAGGTGGCCACCGGGGGTGTTCCCTCGACGGTGTCCGACGACCAGAATCCGGGCCCCGGAAAGTAGGCGCCGCCAGCCACCGCCGGGTTGAACACGATGTGTGGCACCCGACCGTCACGCCACTGGGCGCGGAACAGGCTGTCCAGCTCCGACCAGGTGCGGTCGGGGCGCAGCTGGGCCCAGCCGATCGCGTTGAAGGCCGAGTCCCAGCTCCACTGGTGCGGGTACAGGGTGCGCGACGGCACCGTGTGTCCGCCCGCCCAATTGCCGTCGAGGGTGTCGCGGGCCAACCCCCACAATCGGCCGTGTTCGCCCACGGCATCGGCGCCGACGGCCGGGCCCGGGCTTGCCGGCGGAACAGTTCGGTTCACCATGAGTCACGACATGGTAGCGCGCGAGATGGTCCCCGGACACCTGCCGTTGGTCCGGTTCCGGCGGCCGGACGGCTTCCCTGGGCCGGTCCGGATACGGTGCAGACATGACCAACAGGACCCGATGGGCCACCGATACCGGTCCCGAGCACTCGCAGTGGTACGTCGACCGGTTCCGGCGGTTGGCGGCCGAAGGCGCGGATCTGGCTGGTGAGGCCCGGCTGCTCGACACGCTGGTGCCGCCGGCCAGCCGGATCCTCGACGCCGGCTGCGGCACCGGTCGGGTCGGCGCCGAGTTGGCCGCACGGGGTCACACGGTGGTCGGGGTGGACGCGGACCCAGTCCTGATCGACGCCGCCCGCGCCGACCATCCCGCGCCCCACTGGCTCGTCGCCGACCTGGCCGAACTGGACCTTGTGGCGGCCGGCGAGGGCGAGCCGTTCGACGCGGCGGTGCTCGCCGGCAACGTGATGGCCTTCGTCGCCGCCGGCACCGAACGCCAGGTGCTCAGCCGGGTCGCCGCGCACCTGCGCCCGGACGGCGTCGTGGCGGTCGGATTCGGCACCGACCGGGGATATCCGGTCGCCGAGTTCGACGCCGACGCGGTCGCCGCCGGACTGCGCCTGGAACACCGCTTCGCCACCTGGGACCTGCGCCCGTGGCGCGAGGACGCGGAATTCGCCGTGACCATCCTGCGCCGCCCCACCTGATCGCCGCTCCCCCGCGTCCGCCACGCCGCCCGACCCGGCTGATATCGGCGTGGAAGCGTCACGCGCCTCACCGTAGCCTGGACCGATGCCCATACAGCTCCCTCATGCCGAGCCGGGCACGCCGGACACGAGGGGGCCACTGAGATACATCTGGTGGCTGGTCCGCTGTCAGCCGTGGCGGGTGCTGCGCGGCGGTCTCATCGGCACCGCCTGGATGCTCGGGTTGTCGGCCCGGCCGTACCTCGTCGCCCGCGCCATCGACGATGGACTGCGCGCCGCGGACCACCGGGCGCTGCTGTGGTGGGTCGCCGCGATCGTCGTCGCCGGGGTGGGCCTGGCCTACCTGGGCATCATGCGGCACCGCACGATGACGTTCGTCCGGGAGGACGCGTCTGCCCGGTCCGCCGCCGTCCTGCTGCGTCACCTGTCCCGGATCGGTGCCGTGCTGCCCCGCAGGCTCGCCGCCGGGGAGGTCGCCACGGTGGGCGGCGCCGACATCATCCACACCTCGGCGGTGCTGACGATGACCGGACCCGGCGTCGGGGCCGTCCTCGCGTACGTCTTCGTCGCCTTACTCCTGTGGTCGGTGTCCCCGTTGCTGGCGGCGTTCGTGCTGCTCGGCGTGCCGACGGTGGTGCTGCTCGTCGCGCCGCTGCTGCGCCGCCTCGAGCGGGTCGAGTCGGTCTACCGTCACCAACAGGGCCTGCTCACCACCCGGGCCGCCGACATCGTGGCCGGGCTGCGCGTGCTCGCCGGGGTCGGTGGGCGGGGACTGTTCGCGCGCCGGTACGCGGTCCGCTCGCAGCGGCTGCTGACCGAGGGGTACCGGGTCGGCGCCGTGAACAGCTGGATCGAGTCGCTGGCGATCGTCATTCCGGGCGTGTTCCTGGCAGCCGTGGTGTGGCTGGCGGCGCGGATGGCCGCAGCGGGGGACATCACCATCGGGCAGATGGTGGCCGTCTACGGGTACGTGGCGGTCCTCATCGTGCCGGTGTGGTTCCTGCTCGAAGGCGGTTACCAGGTGATCCGGGGGCGGGTCGCCGCCCGCCGGATCGTCGCGCTGCTCAACCTGCGGCCGGACGCGGCCGGCCCGACGTCGCCGGGTGGCGGGACGCGTCAGGCACCGGACCGGCCCGCCGACCTGCACGATCCCGCGTCCGGGCTGACCGTACCCGCCGGGCGGCTGCTGGCCGTCGCCGCCGACAACCCGGCCGATGCCATCGCGTTGGCCGACCGGCTCGGGCGGTTCGTCGCCAGCGACGTGACCTGGGGTGGGGTACCGCTGGCCAGCATGGCGCTGGCCGAGGTGCGGGCCCGGATCCTCGTCGCCGACCACGACTCCTACCTGTTCGCCGGGACACTGCGCGAGATCCTGCGGATCCGGACGGACCTCGCCGACTCCGAGCTGCGCACGGCGCTGCGGACCGCGTCGGCGGCGGACGTGGTCGACGCCCACCCGGACGGGCTCGCGATGCCGGTCGGCACCCGGGCCCGGACCCTCTCCGGCGGCCAGCGGCAACGCGTACGCCTGGCCCGCGCCCTGCTCGCCGAGCCGGACGTGCTGATCCTGGTCGACCCGACCTCGGCCGTGGACGCGCACACCGAGGCGCGCATCGCGCGGCAGCTCCGGGCGGCGCGGGCCGGACGGACCACCATCGTGCTGACCACCTCACCGCTGCTGCTCGGGCGCGCCGACCTGGTCGCACACCTGCGCGACGACCGGATCACCGCCGCCGGCAGTCACGTCGAACTGCTCGCACAGGATCCGCGCTACCGGGCTCTGGTGTCCCGGGACGGCGAGTCCGCCGACGCGGACGGACCACTGCGGTGAGCGGGCTGCCCGTCGCGGACCGGCACATCGTCCGCCGCTCCGCGCGGGGCCTGATCGCCGCGGACCGCCGTGCGGTCGCCGTCGTCCTGGTGCTGCACGGTGCCGCCGCGGTCGCCGGGCTCGCGCCGCCGTGGCTGTTGGGCAGGATCGTCGACGAGGTCACGGCCGGTGCCGGCGCCGCGGCCGTGGACCGTCTGGCCTTCGCGATCGGCGGCTGTGTGCTGGCCCACGGGCTGCTCGCCCGGTACGCCCAGTACGTCGGTCACCGGTTCGGTGAGCGCGCCGTCGCCCGGCTCCGCGAAGCATTCGTCGCGCGAGCGCTGGACCTGCCCATCTCCGTCATCGAACGCGCCGGCACCGGTGAACTTGCCACCCGCAGCTCGGTGGACGTGGCGACCGTCGGGACGACGGTGCGGGACGTGATGCCCGTCATGGTCATCGCCGGGACGCAGTTGTCGCTGCTCTTCGGCGCGATCTTTCTGCTGCACCCGCTACTCGGCCTGGTCGCCCTGACCGGGCTACCGTCGATCGTCGCGGTCACCCGCTGGTATCTGCGTCGCGCCAGGCCGGCCTACCTTGCCGAAGGGGCCGCGACCGCCGAGCTGACCGAGGCGTTGACCACGACCGCGGAGGGTGCCCGCACCGTCGAGGCACTCCGCCTCGGTGCCGACCGCACCACGTACGGCCGGCAGCGCATCGGCCGGGTGTGGGCCACCCGCCGGGCGACCCTTGCGCTGCGATCGGTCTTCTTCCCGGTGGTGGAGGCGAGCTACGCGCTCCCGATCGCGGTGGTGCTGCTGTTCGGCGGTCTTCTGCTGGACCGTGGGATGGTGACCCTCGGCCAGGTGGTCGCGGCGGCGCTCTACCTTCAGCAGGCGGTCGAGCCGCTGGACCGACTGCTTCAGTGGATGGAACAGGCCCAACGCGGCCTCGCCTCGTTCGCCCGGGTCCTCGGTGTCGGCCAGCAGACCGAAGCCGCAACCGCCGCCGGCACACCGCGACCACGCGTGCCGACGCCCGCCCGGTCCGGGCGGCTCGTGGTGCGCGGTGCCCGCTTCTCGTACGCCGACGGCCCCGACGTGCTGCACGGGATCGATCTGGTGGTGCGTCCTGGCGAACGCCTCGCCATCGTCGGCCCTTCCGGGGCGGGAAAGTCCACTCTCGCCCGGCTGCTCGCCGGAATCGACGTGCCGCGCGAGGGTGTGGTGAGCCTCGACGGCCTCGCGGTCACCGACCTCGACCTGGCCGAGCGGCGTCGCCGGATCGCCCTGGTCACCCAGGAACATCACGTCTTCATCGGTACGCTGCGCGACAATCTCGCCTTCGCCGCCCCCGACGCGTCCGACGAGCAGATGCGCGCCGCACTGGTCGCGGTGGGCGCCGACTGGTACGCCGCCCTGCCCGACGGACTCGACACGCAACTCGGCGACGGGGCTCGTGAACTCGGTGCCGCCGACGCCCAACAGCTCGCGCTGGCCCGGCTGGTGCTCGCCGACCCGCAGATCCTGATCCTCGACGAGGCGACGGCCGCGCTCGACCCGACGACCGCCCGGCGCACCGAACGGGCCCTCGCCGCCGTGGTCAACGGGCGTACCGTCATCGCCATCGCCCACCGGCTCAACACCGCGCACGACGCCGACCGGGTGGCGGTGCTGGAGGACGGCCGGATCACCGAACTCGGCAGCCACGACGACCTCGTTCTCGCCGGTGGCGCCTACGCCGCCCTCTGGCGGTCCTGGCACGGCTGAGCCCGTCCCGCACGGATGCCCCGCCGCCACGCCGATTCGGCTTCGGGGTGGGAACCACCGACAGGGGCTGCGGAGGACGATTCATGTTGGATAGTGTCTGCCTCGCCACGAAACGTGACTGACCAGTGACCCGTGCGGTGGACCGGAAGGACGCCATGGCCAGCATCGAGCAAGTGAAGGCCGAGCTCGCCCAGGCAGCCGAGCAGTGCAACGCGACGACGAACCAGATCCGGGCCGCCATCGACGGCACCGAACAGGTGATCTCTCGGCTGCGGGCGGTCGCGGCCGGCACCGGTCATCCCGCCATCGGCGAGGCGATCAACCGGGCCGAGCAGAGCAAGCAGCGGCTGGTCGAGGCGGCGACGGTGCTCCAGGGCAGCACCCAGGCGGCCCGGCAGTACATCAGCGTGCTCGGGTGACCCGTGAGCATCGGCGAGGTCAAGGCCGCCCTCGATGAGGCGAACCACCTGCTCGACCAGGGCAAGGTCACGATCGAGGGCGTCGGCGCGGCCCTGGACGAGGTATCCGGGCTGGCGCTCGCCACCCTGCACGACAGCAGACGGGCCGAAGCGGAAGAGGCCCGCACGGCGATCGCGGACGCCATCCGCGAGGTCACGTTGACCCTGCGGGTCATCGGCACGGCCCAGGAGAACGGCAGCGCGTACCGGAAGCTGCTGGGGTGAGCGGCCCGCTCGCTCAGGTCATCGCCCAGCTCCGATCTGCAGTTGACCAACTGGACGGTCTCGCGGTGCAGGCGGCGCGAGCCGCCACGGACGTCGCCGAGGCGAACACCCGATACGCGACGGCCGGCAGAGGCTCCGACCACCCGACCATCCGCACGGCGGTGAGCCACAGCCGCACCGGTGTCGACAAGGCCCACCGGCTCGCCCGGCTGAGCAGCGAGGCCGCCCGGAATGTCACCGCGTACCTGAACGCCATCGCCCGGGCTCGGTACCGCAAGCAACCGTCGCCCCGTCCGGCCCACCCTCCGGCGAAGACCTCGTGTCCGACAGCGACCGCCGCGACCTCGGCCGCCAACGGATGCGGGGAATCCTGAACCGGTCCGTACGGAAGGCAGACGAGCTACAGGACAACGCAGTTAACGCGACGGACGCCGCACAGCAAATGGTCAAGTTGCTCCGGGGCCCCAAGGGCTCCTCCGACGGGACGCACTCCACCGGGACCGGTATCCCCACGATCCCCAACCAATCAGCACGACCGAAGATTGACAGCGCAGAGGCTGCCGGGAATCTTGTGATAGTCGGCCTGCTGGTAGGCGTGGGTGCGCGATGGTTCGCGAAGACGATCGGCAAGACGATAGCGAGGTTGAGGCGTTGACGGTCCAGGCGTTGAGCGATCTGATCCGGGCCTTGGCCCGAGCTGACTGGGACGCCGCCGAGGCTCTCGTCGCCGAGATTGGCCGGGGTGGCTGGGTCGGCGGCCTCCAGGTCATTGGAGCGGCATTCACCCTCGCCGTCCATCGGCACTTTCCTACCGAGGCCACTCCCAGCGATGTGGCCGCCTGGGTGTCCGCGACCCGGGCCCGCTATCCGGACGGGGACACACTGCCGGCCCTGGAGATGGAGGGTCTGATCCGCGCCGCCCTCGGCGAACCGGAGCTGATCGACAATATCCCCGCCGAGACCATGCTCGCGGCCGAGGTATTCGTCCTGGGACAGCTGCTACTTGAGAAGAGACTGACCCCAGCAGAACTCGACGAGTTCGTGGCGGAGGCGGAGGCGGTCGCGGCAGAGTACATGTGAAGCCACTGCGCACCGCCGTATGCAGGGTCACGCGGAGATGAGTTCCCTGGCGTCCAGACAGAAGCGACGGACGGCGGGGGTACGCCGATAGGGAGCGAGAGCGCCGACCAGATTGCGTACGTGTTTGGTGCACCTGGCGGAGGTGACCTGACCGGTGAGCGTCCGGACGGCCCGCTCGCCAAGAGCCAGTGCCCTGTCAAGGTCAGGCTGCGCCTGCCGCACGTAGGTGGTGGCGAGCAGAGCGTTGCGCAGGGCGGCCTCCCGGCTGTACTCGCTGCTCTGTAGCCGCAGCGCTGCTCGCAGGTGCTCCCGTGCACGGGACCAGTGTTCGAGCTTGACATAGCAGTATCCGGCCTGGGCGTGAGCCTGCGCCTCGTTGATCCAGTAGGACCAGTCCGGGTCGCCGTACTCCGGTGGGCTGTCCGTCAGCCGGTCGAAGGCGCTGTCGAGCGCCCGGCGGGTGTCGGTCACCGACTGGTTGTTGGCGTACGCCTCCGCAGCCCTCAGGTCGAGAATCGTGGATACCTTCGGGCTCGATTGCGGATAGCTCGCTCGCGCGGTCTCGGCAAGAGTGATGGCCTGACGGAGTTGACCGAGGTCTTTGGCCTGGCAGGACATGAACCCGAGGATGTTTGCCCCGAGGCCGCGGTCGCCGGCCGTATGGGCCTGGTAAAGCCCGGCGATCCAGAAACGCTGGGCCTGGCTGTGATGGCCACCGTCGAACGAGAGCCAACCAGCAAGCCGCAGCAGTTCCCCAGCGGTGGAGTGGAGGCGTCGGCCGACGCTGTCGGTGTAGCTGCGATCGCGCAGCACATCGACCACCGTGCTCAGATGCTGGCGGACCATGCCGAGGGTCTGGCCGCTGCCGAGATGATCGTCCATGCGACGGAGGCTGGCGGTCACCGTGTCCAGGTGGTCGACAACCTCGCCGGAGATCGGTCGGCCTCTGGACGACGCCACTGCTCGCGGAGGTTGGGAGATCAGCCATTCGTGCGCAGGTGAGGTCAGTGCGGAACCGAGCAGAGTGAGAAACATCCGTCGGTGCATCATCCCCTCAGGTTCGTTCACCACCTCGGCAGCCCGCAAGGCCCCGGCTGGGCACCAGGGCAGTTCCAGACCAGCCGAGGCGGGTACCGCCTCGAAACCGTCATCGGGCCAGCCCAGCTCATCACGAGTAATCGTCCGTTGCAACTGCTCGGACAGCAGGGCGGCGGTCAGCGAGGGCCAGGGGTTACGAGGCGCGTCGCCCTTCTTCCACTTGTACGGAGTCTTGACATGCAACCGCTCCGTGCGGCCATGCCGTTCGGCGCACTCATTCAGACGTCGGGCGAGTTGTTCGGGCTGCCAGCCCACCTCGGCCAGCAGCCGGGTGATCACCTCTCCGCTGGATACCACGCCTCACCCCTCACCTGCGACGGTCGTCACACGGAGAGTAACGGAGAGGTGCGGACGAAAGCGCCCTCGCCACCGGTCCGCACCGGTAGGCACCACGCGCACCTCCTCACATGACTGTCGCGACTGGCTGAACTGACCACATGAGAGTGGCGATGATGGTGCTCGGTGGCGTACTGCTGGGGTTTCTCGCCGGGCTGTTCGCGTTCAAGGTGAAGGCGCGGTGGTGCCCGCGCTGCGGAGCGTCCACGGAGGCCATCGGTCCGGCGGCGCGGCGATGACCGGCGGTGGCCGGCAGGAGCTGCCGATCGGGCGGCGCATCGCGCAGCTACGGGTCCGCCGTGGGATGAGTCAGCAGGTCTTCGCCGACCGGATCGGCAAGTCGAAGAGCTGGGTCGACAAGATCGAACGGGGTGCCCGCCGGCTCGACCGGCTGTCGGTGATCGAGACGGTCGCCGGGGCGCTCGGGGTCGCCACCGGCGTGCTGGTCGGCCGGGACGGCCCGCAGCCGACGGTCACCGAGATGAGCGTCGCCGTGGAACGGGTGCGCGAAGCCCTGGCCCGGTACGAACCGGCCACCGGCTGCGTCGCCTCGGCAGGCCTACACCGTCAGGTCGAATACGCGCTCGCCGCGTACCGGCACGCCCAGTATCCGCAGCTGCTCCGGATCCTGCCCGACCTGCTTGCCGACGCGCGACCCGCCTCCGGCGTCGGCATGCCGGTGTCCACTGGCGACCTGCTGGTACGGGTGTACCGGTTGGCCGCGCAGGTCCTGGTCAAACTCGGTGAACCCGACCTGGCCTGGCTGGCCGCCGACCGCGCGATGACCGCTGCCGGCGACGACCCGCGGCGTACCGCGATCGCGGTGGTCGGCCTGGCGCAGGCGCTGCGTGCCGTGCGGCGCGGCCGGCTGGCGCTGGCCGTCACCCGTACCGCCCTGCACCGGCTCGACCCGACGCCCTCCCCCACCAGCCCACCGGAGGACCTCGCCCTCACCGGCACTCTGCTCGTCGAAGCCGCCCTCGCCGCCGCCACCTGCGGCGACGCCACCACCGCCGGCAACCTGACCGATCAGGCCGCCTGCCTCGCCCACCGGCACGGCCGCAGTGGTGGGTTCGGGCCGACTGTGGTTGACCTCGCCCGCGCCCTGATCGCCACCGGCCTCGGTGACAACGGCCTCGCCATCGCCACCCACAAACTCGCCGTCAGCACCGATGCCTGGCATCGGCTGCCTGCCGAACACCGCGCCGGTCACCTGATCGACATCACCCGAGCCCACCTTGCCCTTGGCGACCCTCAGGCCGCCGGACGCGCCCTGATCGCCGCCGACCGCATCGCCCCCGCTGAAGCACGCGTGCGGCCCGCCGGACGCGCCGCGCTCGCTGCCGTGCTTCGCGCGGGCAACTCCCCAGCCGACGTCACCCGGCTCGCCACGCTCGTCGGCCTGACCCGACAGGCGTGACCCGCGAACCGCCCTACCCAACGAATGAGGCATGGTGCACGAACAGCCGTACAGCGATCTCATCCGGGCCATGGCTCGGGCCGACTGGGACACCGCCGACGCACTGTGCGACGAGATCCGCCGAAGCGGCCAGGCCGGCGCCCCCTACGTCATCGGAGCCGCGTTCGCCCTGGCCGTCAACCGGCAGTTCGCCCCCGACGCGACGCCCACCGACGTCGCGGCCTGGGTGTCGACGATCCGTGCCCGTTACCCAGACGGGGGCACCCCGCCGGCCCTCGACATGGAGGGTCTCGCCCGCGCTGCCCTCGGCGAGCCGGAGCTGGTCGACACCATGCCCGCCGAAACCGTGCTCGACGCCGAGATCTTCGTCCTCGTCCAGATACTCCTCGACAAGAACCTGACCGACGCCGAGCTGGACGAGTTTCTCGCCGAGGCGGAGGACGTCGCGGCCGAGTACCAGTAGGCAACCGTCAGCCCGGCAAGCAGCGCCCCGGAACCTCGCCTTCGGCGTCGGCACAACGACCACGGCGGGCCTGCTCGTGGAGCGTCTCCCATGCCAAGGTGGTCGACCCCGAGGACGTCGGTTACCTGCTGACGCAGGTCGTCGGCTCGTTGGGTACATCTGTTGTCGTCGGAGCGACAACAGATGTACCCACCTCGGTTCGACGGTCACGCGGGACGGATCGGCACCACCGGCGGGTCCGGTCGACCGGTCAGCGGACGACGTCGTAGACCAGCTTCTGGATGCCGTTGGAGTAGGACTCGCTCTCGACGAGCTTGAGGTTCTGCTTGTCCCGGTCGGTGTCGGAGAACAGCCGCTTGCCCGCGCCGAGCAGCACCGGGAAGACCAGCAGGTGGTAGCGGTCGATCAGGCCGGCGTCGGAGAGGTTGCGGTGCAGCGTGGCGCTGCCGTGGATGCTGATCGGGCCGCCCTCGGTCTGCTTGAGCGCGGCGACGTCGTCGAGCGAACGGAGAATGACGGTCTCCCCCCAGTTGGACACCAGGTCCTGCTCCTTGAGGCTCGTCGACACGACGTACTTCGGCATCGCGTTGTAGCCGGCGAACTCCTCGGTCATCTTCGGCCACACCGGCGCGAACGCCTGGTAGCTGACCCGGCCCAGCATCATCGCGGTGGCCTCGTCCTGCTCACGGCCCTTGATCTCGTAGGCCGCCTCGTCGAACGCGATGTCGTTGAAGGTCCAGCCCGAGTTGCGGTAGCCCGGTTCTCCGCCGGGGGCCTCGACGACGCCGTCGAGCGAGACGAACGCGGTGGCGATCAGGGTACGCATCTGGTTGCTCCTTGAGGTTGGTCTGACGTGCCGTCGTCAGTGCGACGAGCGAGAGTCTCCGGATTCGACAACCCGCGCCAAGAAATTTCCTACCACTTACGCGGCGCGTGTCCGAGCACGTCAGGCGGGGGCGGCGCGCTGGCGGGCCGCGCCCGGGTCGAGCGGCGCGCCGGCGGGTACGAGGCTGACCACGCCGGCGGGCAGCCGGACGGGTCGCACGTCCGCGTAGCCGAGCATGCCGGTCACCTCGGGGCCGGCGAGCGCGTACCGGCGGCCGAGGTCGGTCACCACGGAGATCGCGCCGCCGGTGGCACCCGGCGTGGCGACCGATTCGACGAGCGCGCCCCGCCCCGGCTCCACCAGCACATGGTCGGCGGTCGTCGAGTCGGCCGGCTGTTCCGGGCCGGAGGCCGGCACCGGCAGTTCCACACCCCGCCGCACCTCGACCGCGCCGGTGTCATCAGCCACTCGCACGCAGATCGTCGCCGGGTCCGGCGTGGCCAGCCGGGGCGGAGCAACCGGCGGCGCGTCGGGACCGGCGGGGACGAGGTCGGGCAACTGTGGCAGGGCGGCGAACCGGCCGAGGCTGATCTGCTCCGGCTTTCGCTGACCGGTGCGGGCGAGCAGCAGACCGGCCTGTAGCTCGGTGATGCCGGCGAGCCCGTCACGCAGCACCACCGCGTACTGCCGCCCGCCGCCGGAGTTGCTCACCACCAGCACGTCACCGATCCGGGCGTCGGCGACCCGGGTGGACCGCCGGCCCAGGTCGGGCGGGTCCAGTGGGGCCAGGTCGAGACCGGCCGGCACGGAGTTGAGCAGCGCGGCGGCCACCGGCACCGACCGGGAACGGGTGGTCACCAGCGCGGCCAGCACCCGGTCGGTGTCCCGGATCAGGTGTCGCTGCTGCTGCGAGAGCAGGTGCAGCCGGCCGTCGGGAGCACGCAGCAGCAGCGCGTCCCGGCCCAGCGGCCGGCCGCCGGTGCCGCCGGCGCCCACCAGCAGCACCGAGCGTGCCGCCGCTGCGGGCTCGGTCGGGGGCACCGAACAGACCGTCCACGGTGCGGTGGCCAGCCGGGCCGCCGTGGGCAGCGAATCGGGAGCGTCGCGGATGCCCAACGGCAACCCCCTCGGCACCCCGTCGATCGACCGCCGGGACACCAGAACGGTCTTCGGCCGCTGCGTATCGATGATGAGCAGCGCGGAGGCGTAGTTGAGCACCGGATGCAGCTTTTCCTCCCGGTAGACGAACCGGGCGCCGGACTCCTTCTCCACGATGACCACACCGGCGTCGCGCCACTTCGCGCCGCCGCCGGTGAAGAGGCCGTACAGGGCGGCGGCCCCCAACCCGATGACCGCCACCAGGACGCCGGCCATCCCGGCTCCGGCGAGCCGACGCATCGGGGACTGCGCCGGATCGGTCTCCCGCGTCACCAGCGCGGCCACCGTCCGCTGGACGGTGAACTGGTACGAGTGCAGCTGATCCTGCCGCGACGGCATCGCTTTCCCTCCGGCGAGACGAACGGGGCACAGGATATGCGCTGCGTCGATGTCTCGGGGACCGGGCGTCACGCTGCCCGCGGCAGCTCACCGGCCGGTAACATGCCGGCGGTGAGCGTACGTTTCGAGGAACTGGCCTGGCGTCCGACACCGATTGGCGAGATCAGTCTGCGGCGGCGTCGCGATCCTCGGCTCGACGTGGAGGTGTACGAGGTCAAGCTCGACGACGAGTTCCTGATGTCGAGCCTGTTCACCGTCGGTGAGGTCGAGCTGGCCCGGTTGGGGTTGGCGGCGCTGGCCGGTGACCGTCTCGACGTCGTCGTCGGCGGGCTGGGCCTCGGCTACACCGCCCGCACCGCGCTGGCGGACGACCGGGTCGCCTCCCTGCTGGTGGTGGAGGCGGTCGAAGACGTCATCGACTGGCATCGGCGCGGCCTGCTGCCCTTCGCCGCCGGACTGGCCGAGGACCCGCGTACCCGGCTGGTGCGGGCCGATTTCTTCGCCCGGGTGGCCGGTCCGGAGGGCCTCGACCCCGACGACGCCGGGCGTCGTTTCCACGCGGTGCTGCTGGACGTCGACCACTCCCCCCGGCACCCGCTGCACCCGAGCCACGCCGCCTTCTACCGGCCGGACGGGTTGCGCCGGCTGGCACGGCTGCTGCATCCGGGCGGAGTGTTCGCCCTCTGGTCGGACGATCCACCGGACCCGGACTTCGAAGCCGACCTGGCCGCCGTCTTCCCCACCCACCACAGTCACGTGGTGCGGTTCGCCAACCCGCTGACCGGCGGCGCGTCCGCCAACACCGTCTACCTGGGGAAACTTCCTGACTGAATCGGGTCGCTCACCCACACGGACGGCATGATGCGGTCGGAAACGGGTAGCCGGGCCAGCAACCGCGCCCGGACCGGCCGGGCGGCCGGGTGGGAGGTGGAGATGCGTGCCCTGCTCTGGGTCGTCGGCGTCGTCGCCGGGGCGCTGGTCCTGCTCGGGCTGCTTCTGGAAGCGGTCCGCTGGCTGGTCATCATCGGCATCATCGCGCTCGCCGCGGTGATCGTGCTGGCCTTCGTCAAGGGCCGCCAGTCCACCCACAACTACCCCAACCGCCGCTGAGCCTGACCTCCGCCCCCGCAAACGCTCCCCGCTGAGCAACTTCAGGGTCGTTGCAGGGTCAGCGGGACCAGTAGGCAGCAACAACCCTGAAGTTGCACGCCGAGACGAGGTGGCGGCGCGGCGGTCAGGCGGCGACGAGTTCCCGGGTGGGGTGGCTGGTGGAGTCGTCGAGTGGGGTGGCGGGGGCCGCTGGCTGGCGGCGGTTCGGCAGGGCGAGCCGGAAGACCTTCTTCCACGCGGAGAAGACCTGCCGGGGCAGCGAGCCGGTGGTGTACTTCAGCCCGTACCTGTCGAACAGCGCCCGCACCTCCGGCGCGATCTCCTGGTAGCGGTTGCTCGGCAGGTCGGGGAAGAGGTGATGCTCGATCTGGAACGAAAGGTTGCCGGTCATGATGTGCATCAGCCGGCTGCCGCTGATGTTGGCCGAGCCCAGCATCTGCCGCACGTACCACTCCCCCCGGGTCTCCCCCTCGATCGAGGTCTTCTCGAAGGTCTCCACCCCCTCCGGGAAGTGCCCGCACATGATCACCGAGTGGCTCCACAGGTTGCGGACCAGGTTCGCGGTGAAGTTGGCGGCCAGGGTGTGCAGGAACGACGGGCCGGACAACGCCGGGAACAGCAGGTAGTCCTTGAGAAACTGGCGGCGGATCTTCCGGCCGACCGCGCGGACCCGGCGCCGGAACTCGGGGTCCTTGTGCCCCCCGTCCTTCAGCTTGTTACCCAGGTCGAGGTCGTACGCGGCGATGCCGTACTCGAAGAAGCAGGCGTTGAGGAAGTTGTAGAGCGGCTGCCCGAGATGAGCCGGGTGCCAGGGCTGGTCCTCGTCGACCCGCATGATGCCGTAGCCGAGGTCGTTGTCCTTGCCGACCACGTTCGTGAACCGGTGGTGCAGCTCGTTGTGCGACTGCTTCCACTGCTCGGCCGGGGCGACGTGATCCCACTCCCAACTGGTTGAGTGGATCTTCGGGTCGCGCATCCAGTCCCACTGGCCGTGCAGGACGTTGTGCCCGATCTCCATGTTCTCCAGGATCTTCGCCACCGACAGCCCGGCGGTGCCGACGATCCAGGCCGGCGGAAACAGCGAGAACAGCAACACCACCCGGCTGCCGATCTCCAACTTCCGCTGCGTCGAGATCACCTTGCGGATGTACGCGGCGTCCCGTTCGCCCCGGGAGGCGATCACCCGCTCCCGGATGGCGTCGAGTTCCTTGCCGAGGGTCTCGATGTCCTCGGCGGTGAGGTGAGCGATCGGGTTCTCGGCCTTTTTCTGAATCACGGTCACGTCGGTGGGTCTCCGATCAGATCTCGAGTTCGCACGGGCCGGCGGCGGCGGACACACAGGTCTGCACGCGTACGCCGTCGCCCGGCAGGGCGGTGGTGAGTTGGCCGTTACGCAGGTCGCGGACCGCGCCCTGCCGCAGCGGCAGCACGCAGCCGAAGCAGATGCCCATCCGGCAACCCGACGGCATCAGCACGCCGGCGTTCTCGCCGGCGTCGAGCAGCGGGGTGCCGCCCGCCGCCGCCACGGTCACCGACGAGCGGGTGAAGGTGACGGTGCCGCCGTCACCGGCGGTGATCACCGTGGGACGGAACCGCTCGGTGTGCAACCGGGCCGCGTGGCCGCGTGCCGACCAGTGTTCCTCCGCCGCGTCGAGCAGCCCGCGCGGGCCACACGCCCAGGTCTGGCGTTCCAGGTGGTCGGGGACCAGGGTGTCGAGTTCGGCCACCTCCAGCAGGCCCTCGACCGCGGTGTGCCGCTCCACCAGGCGGATGGCGCCGCGTTCGGCGAGGCCGCGCAGCTCAGCGCCGAAGACCACGTCCGCGGCGGTGGGCGCCGAGTGCACCAGCACCACGTCGCTGCCGGCCAGCGCCCCCGAGCGCAGCATCCCGGCCACCGGGGTGATGCCGCTGCCCGCGGTGAGGAACAGCACCCGCGACGGTACGCGCTCCGGCAGCACGAAGTCCCCGCGCGCCTGGTCGAGCTGCACCATCGTGCCCGGCCGGATCCGGCGCACCAGGTGGTTGCTCACCACGCCGTCGGGGATCGCCTTCACCGTCACCGAGATCGGTGCGGTACCCCGGCCGCCGAGGGCCGAGGTGACCGAGTAGGCCCGCCACTGGCGCACCCCGTCGACGTCGACACCGAGCCGGACGTACTGGCCGGGAACGTGGCCGCGCCAGCTGCGGCCGGGTTGGATCAGCAGGGTCGCCGCGTCCGGGGTTTCCGGGTGCACGGCGACGATCCGGCCACGCAGGTCGGCACCGGCACGCAGCGGGGCGACCAGGTCGAGGTAGTCGCCGGGTAGTACCGGCGTGGTCACCGTCTCGACGAGCCGCCACAGACGGCGCCGAAACGATCTCGTCGTGCCCGGTGGTGGAACGGTGGCGGTCATACGACGATGGTCGCGGCACTTTGGCATAAACTCTTGGTCTGCGAAGGTAAAGCGATCCACCCCTTTTGTGCGGAGAGAACAACCGTGGCGGAACCATCCGGAACGACCAATCGGGCGGCCCGCATCGAACTGGACCAGCGGGTGGCCCGAGAACTGCGCGACCGGCTGCCGCTGGTCGCCGGGCAGACCGTCACCGCGATCACGGCCGAGGTGCCCAGCTACTCCGGCACGCTCACCGGACAGATGCGGGACAAGATTGAGAACGCGGTGCAGATCGCGTTGGGCACCTTCCTGCAAATACTCGAACAGTCCCAGGCCGCCGACCGTCCGCAGGTCAACGACCCGAGCACCCCGTTGGTCCCGGCGCTGGAGGCCGCGTACGCCCTGGGCAGCGGCGAGGCCCGATCGGGCCGCAGCGTGGACGCGCTGCTGGCCGCGTACCGGGTGGGTGCCCGGGTCTCCTGGCGGGAGCTGGCCGCCGCCACCGTGGCGACCGGCCTGCCCGCCGCCACGGTGGCCGAGTTCGCCGAGTTGATGTTCGCCTACATCGACGAGCTTTCGGCCGCCAGCGTCGCCGGGCATGCCGACGAGTTGGCCAGCGTGGGCCGGGCCCGGCGGCGGAACCTGGAACGGCTCACCCAGCAGCTACTCGCCGGTGAGGCGGAGGACGTGTTGCTGCGCAGCGCCGCGCGGGCCGACTGGCCGGTGCCACAGACCCTCACCGTGGCGCTGCTGCCGCAGGCGAAGCTGCGCGGGGCGCTCGCCCTGCTGGGCGAACACACCCTGGAGAGCAGCGAGGAACTGCCGGCCGGCGAGCCCGGCGAGGAGACCGCGGTGCTGCTCGTACCGGACATGCACGGTGACCGTCGCCGGCAGCTCGCCCGAGTCTTGCACGGACGTCACGCGGTGCTGGGGCCCGCCCGTCCCTGGGCTCGGGTCTGTTCGTCGTACCGGCGGGTGGTCCGGGTGGTCGCGCTCGATGTCGCCCGACCCACCGAAGGTGAACCTCTGGATACCGAAGCGCACCTGGCCGAGCTGCTGCTCAGCGCCGACGTCGAGGCGCTCGCCGATCTGCGTACCCGGGTCCTGCAACCGCTCGCCGCGCTGCCCGCCGCCACCGCCGAGCGACTCACCGAGACGCTGCGTTCCTGGCTGCTGCACCAGGGACGGCGGGACGACGTCGCCGCCGACCTCTTCGTCCACCCGCAGACCGTGCGTTACCGGATGGGTCAACTGCGCCAACTCTACGGCGACCGGCTCACCGACCCCAGCAGTCTGCTCGACCTCACGGTCGCTCTCGCACTTCCGGCAGGCGGGGGCGGCAGCCGGCCGAGCGGGCTCGCCGGCTGAGCGGCAGCCCGCCGAGCAGCCGTCACTCGGAGGCCATCGGGCCGAGCAGACGGATCTCCTCGACGTCCAGCCGGGCCTGCAACTCCTGCAACACGGTGTCGTCGATCTCCCGCCGGTCGCGCATCCCGGTGATCTCGCGTCGCTTGTGTTCGACGGCGGCCAGGCGCAGTTGGCGCTCGACCTCCCGGTCGGTCAGCGACTCGTCCTCCGGCTCAACCTGCATCGCGTTGAGATGACCCGCGTACTCGGCGCGGAGCCGGTGCAGGATCTCCGCCTCGGCACCCACCCGGTCGGCGAGGTCGGGCAGCGCGTCGAGGGTGGCCTGGGTGGCATTCAGCTGCGCCCGCCGCGACTCCGCGGCCCGTGCCGGATCACCGTGCAGCCCGGCCCAGGTCATCAGGAACGGCAGGGTGGTGCCCTGCACCAGCAAGGTCACCAGGATCACCGTGGCGACGGCGAAGATGATCAGATCCCGTTCCGGCACCGGGCTGCCGTCCTGGGCGGTCAACGGCACGGCGAGCGCCGCCGCCAGCGAGACCGCACCACGGAAACCAGCCCAACCCGCTACGGTACGCGCCCGCCAGTTGACCTGGCGCGCGAGCTGCGACTCACGCCGCTCCACCAGCCGGGCCACGCCGGCGATCAGGTGCAGCCACAGCATCCGCACCGCCACCAGCACCCCGGCCACCACGAGCGCGATCACGACGGCCCGGCCCACGGAGACGCTCGTGACGTTCTGCACCGCACGCGGAATCTGCATGCCGACCAGCACGAAGAGTCCACCGTTGACGAGGAAGGTGGTCAGGTCCCAGAAGGACAGCGCGAGGATTCGGGACCGGGCCCGGATCACCCGGGGACCGGCGTAGGAGAGCATCAGACCGGCGACCACCACCGCGAGCACCCCACTCTCATGGATGCTGTCGGCGAGCAGGAAGGCGGCGAACGGGGTGAGCACACTCAGCGCGCCCTCCCGCAGCGGATCGTCGAGGCGCTTGCGGATCAGGATCACCACCGTGCCGACCACCATGCCGGCGGCGATGCCGCCGAGGAAGGACAGGCCGATCCGCTCGACGAGTTCGAAGGCGTTCGGTGCGGCGCCCCCGCCGAGCAGACCGAGCGCGATGGCGAACAGCACCAGGGCGGTACCGTCGTTGACCAGGCTCTCCGCGCGCAGGGTGGTCAGCAGCCGGCGAGGCATCCGCTTGGCCAGCCCGGCCACCGCCGCGGCGTCGGTCGGGGCGAGCACCGCGCCGAGCACCCAGGCCACCGCCGGGTCGACGCCGAAGCGCTGCACGACCAGCGACACCGCGACCATCGTGACCCCGACCAGGCCGATCGCCAGCAGGGCGATGACCACGATGTTCGCTCTGATCTCCCGCAGGCTGGTGACCAGGCTCTCCCGGTACAGGATCGCCGGCAGGAACAGCAGCAACACCACCTCGGGTGCCAGTACCACGTGCGAGAACGGGGGCAGCAGCGCCACCAGGGCACCCAGGCTGATCAACAGCACCGGCGGGGCGACCCGGTACCGGCCGCCGATGGTGGTGCCGACCAGCACGACGACGCCCAGCGTGATGACCAGCAGCAGCTCGCGCATCTCGCCCCCCGTTCGCCGTCCCCCACATGGTGGTACGCGGACGGGCCGCCCCGGGCCGATTCGCCGTGGCGCACAGACCGGGGTCAGCGACCGGGACCGGCGCTCAGGTCCTCCTCGATGCGCTTGGCGGTGGCCAGCAGCGGTGGCAGCAGCTCCTTGCGGATCATCTCGAACGAGCCGCGGCTGGCATGGGCGGAGACGTTCACCGCGGCCACCACCGAGCCGTTGTCGCCGTGGATCGGCGCGGCCAGCGACCGCAGCCCCTCCTCCAGTTCCTGGTCGACGAGGGCGTACCCCTCGGTGGCGATCCTGGTCAGGATGTCGCGCAGCTTCGCCGGATCGGTCACGGTGCGCCGGGTCAGCGGGCGCAGCTGCGCCGTGGCGAGATAGTCGTCGCGCCATCGGGGCGGCTGCCCGGCGAGCAGCACCCGGCCCATCGACGTGGCGTACGCGGGGAACCGGGTGCCGACACTGATCCCCACCGTCATGATCCGCTTGGTGGGCACCCGGGCGACGTAGACGACCTCGTCACCGTCGAGGACCGACACGGAGCAGGACTCGTGCACCTGCGCCACCAGCGCCTCCATGTGCGGCCGGGACACCTCGGGCAGACTCAGGCTGGACAGGTAGGCGTAGCCGAGGTCGAGGATGCGCGGACGTAACGAGAACAGCCGCCCGTCGGTGCGTACGTAGCCGAGTTCGACCAGGGTGAGCAGGAAGCGGCGGGCGGCGGCCCGGGTCAGCCCGGTGGCCCGGGCCACCTCGCTGAGGGTCAGCTGCGGATGTTCGGCGTCGAAGGCCCGGATCACCGCCAGACCGCGCTCCAGCGACTGGACGAACTCGCCGGGTCGGGCCGACGCCTCGTCGTTCACCGGGCCTCCTGCCGCAGCGTCTCCTGGGCCACCTTGAACGCCCGGTTCGCCGCCGGCACACCAGCGTAGACGGCCACCTGGAGCAGCACCTCCCCCACCTCGTCGGAGGTCAGGCCGTTACGGAGGGCGGCGCGTACGTGCATGGCCAGTTCCTCGTCGTGGTGCAGGGTGGCCAGCACGGCGAGGGTGATGCAGCTGCGGGTACGCCGGTCCAGCCCCTCCCGGGTCCAGATCTCGCCCCACGCGTACCGGGTGATCAGGTCCTGGAAGTCGGTGGTGAACTCGTCGGTGCCGGCGATGGCGCGGTCGACGTGCGCGTCGCCGAGCACCTGCCGGCGTACCGCCATCCCGGCCTCGTGCCGCTGCTGGTCGGTCATCAGCTCACCGCGCCTTCCGGGTCGAGATGGTCCACGAGCAGTCGGGTGACGGCCTCGGGTTGCTCGACGTTGGCCAGGTGCGCCGCGCCGGCGAGCAGCACCGGGCGGGCCGACGGGATCCGCTCGGCGATGGCGGCCGCCTGCTCCGGCGGGGTCGCCGGATCGTCGGCCGCGCCGACCACAAGCGTCGAGGCCCGTATCGTGGCCAGGTCCGGGCGCAGGTCCATCGCGGCGATGGCCGCACAGCAGCCGGCGTACCCGGCGGCGGGCGTGCTGACCAGCATCTTCCGGTAGGCGGCGACGGTGTCCGGATGGGTCGCGGCGAAGGCGGGGGTGAACCAGCGCTCGACGATCGCGTCGGCGATGCCGTCCAGCCGACCGGCACGGACGGCGGCGGCCCGAGCCCGCCAGCCGTCCGCCGGCCCGAGCAGTGCGGAGGTGCACAGCAGGGCGAGGCGGTCGATCCGCTCGGGGGCGTGCGCGGCCAGCCACATGCCGACCATCCCGCCGAGGGAGAGCCCGGCATAGTGGACCCGGGTCACGCCCAGGTCGTCCAGCAGCCGCAGCACCTTCCGGCCGAGCAGGTCGATGGTGTACGGCCCGGCCGGCACCGCCGAACCGCCGTGGCCGAGATGGTCGTAGCGGACCACGCGGTACCGCTCGGCCAGCTTCGCCACCTGCGGCTGCCACATCGCACCGGTGGTACCCAGGGAGCTGCCGAGCAGCAGCACCGGCGCATCCGGCGGGCCGTCGACGGCGTAGTGCAGCGCGCCGGTCACGACTGCGCCTCGCGGTGCGGTCCGGCGGTCACGCTCGGGCCTCGGATCGCCTCGCGGTGCAGGTCGAGGGCGCGGTCGACCAACTGCCCGGCGCTGCCGAGCCAACCGGCCGGGTCGAGGGCGGCGTCGACGTCTGCCTCGGTCAGGTGGGCACGCAGTTCCGCCTCGGCCAGCAGCGCCGCCCGGAAGTCGGGGCGGCCGGCGGCGCGGCGGACCAGGTCGTGGGCGGCGGCGCGGCCCAGGGC
>NZ_JBXUOW010000011.1:0-97424 GCF_057196645.1 Micromonospora sp. ATLC16 | reverse complement strand
GGCCGGCGGTGGGCGACCCGGGCCGTGTCGCCGCACGGCGTCGACGGCTCCTGCCCACTGGCCGAGGTCACGCCGGCCGCCACCGCCGCCGTCGCCCGCCAGCGGTACGCATCGACCGGCGCTCCCGGCAGCGTCGATCTCTGCTACGCCGGCGGGCTGGCCCGCCTGCCCGGCGCCGCCGAGAGTGTGGTGGTGGGCGCCGGTGACCCGTTCCGCAACGGCCGGATCGACGAATGGGACAACCTCGCCTTCGCCACCGGTCTGCTCGCCACCTCCGGCCGGGTGGTCTGGCTCGACCTGGACGGCCACGCACCGCCGCCACCCGAGCCCAGCCCCGCACCCACCCGACCGCTGCCGGAACGCGACGACGGCATCGACGACCCCGGCGAGCCGGAGGACCTGGCCAGCGGGGAGAACGGCGAGACGGCACCGGGTGGCCGTCCGGGCGGTGAGGCGTCCGGGCCCGGCTCACGAGGCTCCTCCGGGGAACCCAACCCGCTCTGGTCGGCCTTCCCGCCGTGGTTCTGGGCGCTGCTGCTGCAACTCGGCCTGGCCGCGCTGCTGATCGCCATCGGCCGAGCCCGCCGCCTCGGACCGCCCACGCCGGAACCGCTGCCGGTGTCCGTACCCGCCGCCGAGACGGTCCTCGGTCGGGGCCGGCTCTACCAGCGGGCACAGGCCCGCGAGAGCACCGCCCGGGTGCTCCGGACCGCGACGCTCGCCCGGCTGGCGCGACGGGTTCACCTGCCCGCCGGAGCGCCGCCCGCCACGGTCGCCGCCACCGTGGCCGCCCGCACCGGTGACCGGCCCGACGCCATCCACGAGCTGCTCTACGGCGACGCGCCGCCAACCGACCGGGACCTGTTGGAGCTGGCCGGTGACCTGGACCGCGTGACGCGTACCGGCGGGCCGGGGCGCGGACAGCCCGTCGCCGACCCGCCGGCCCCGCCCCGCCTGCCGAAGCCCCGATCCGAAGGAGACACCCGTTGACCCGACCCGCGACAACCGTCGACCAGCTCGCCGCCGACCCCACCCGGGCCGCGCTGCACCGGCTCCGCGCCGAGGTGGCCAAGGCGGTCGTGGGTCAGGAGGGCGTGGTCACCGGGCTGATCGTCGCCCTGCTCTGCCGTGGTCACGTGCTGCTCGAGGGCGTGCCAGGGGTCGCGAAGACGCTGCTGGTGCGCACCGTGGCCGCGGCGCTGGATCTGACCTCGCGGCGGGTGCAGTTCACCCCCGACCTGATGCCCGGCGACGTCACCGGCTCGATGGTCTTCGACGCGCGGACCGCGGCGTTCACCTTCCGGGAGGGGCCGGTCTTCACCAACCTGCTGCTCGCCGACGAGATCAACCGCACCCCACCGAAGACCCAGTCCGCACTGCTGGAGGTGATGGAGGAACGGCAGGTCACCGTCGACGGCGAGCAACGCGTGCTGCCCGATCCGTTCATCGTCGCCGCCACCCAGAACCCGGTGGAGTACGAGGGCACCTATCCGTTGCCGGAGGCCCAGCTCGACCGGTTCCTGCTCAAACTCACCGTGCCGCTGCCCAGTCGGGACGAGGAACTGGGTGTGCTCCGGGCCCACCACGCCGGTTTCGATCCCCGGGATCTGGCCGCAGCCGGCGTACGTCCGGTGGCGGACGCGGCCGACCTCGCCGCCGCACGTGCGGCGGTGGGCGGCGTGCACGTTGCCGAACCGCTGCTCGGCTACGTCGTCGACCTGTGCCGGGCCACCCGCGCCACTCCGGCGCTGGAGCTGGGCGCCTCGCCGCGCGGCGCGACAGCCCTGCTCGGCACCGCGAAGGCGTGGGCGTGGCTGAACGGACGCGATCACGTGGTGCCCGACGACGTCAAGGCGATGGCACGACCGACCCTGCGACATCGGCTGCGCCTGCGGCCGGAGGCCGAACTTGAGGGTGTCGGGGTGGATCCGATCCTGGACACGGTGCTGGCCACCGTGCCGACTCCGCGATGACCTGGCGGGTGGCGGCGCTGCTGGCGGCAGGAGCGTCGACCCTGCCGCTGTGGCCGGCACCCTTCGTCGGGGTGGCGGTGATGGTCGGCGTGGTGCTGTTGCTGGTCGGGCTCGACCTTGCGCTCGCCGCGCCGCTGCGGGCACTGACCGCCGAACGGACCGGTCAGCGGTCCGTTCGGCTCGGTGGCACCGCCGAAGTCACTCTGTACCTGCGCAACGCCTCCGGTCGGCCGCTGCGGGCCCGGGTGCGCGACGCCTGGGTGCCCTCGGCCGGGGCCCGGCCGGAGGTGCCGCGGAACCGGGTGGTGCGGGCTGCCCCCGGTGAGGTGCTAGCGCTGCCCAGTCGCCTCACTCCCACCCGCCGGGGTGACCGACCCGCCGTGGCCCTGACCGTCCGCTCGTTCGGGCCGCTCGGGCTGGCGTTCCGGCAGTGGGATGGCCGGCCGCGCACGCCACCGTGGACCCTACGGGTGCTGCCCCGCTTCGACTCGCGCCGGCACCTGCCGGAGCGGCTGTCGCGGCTGCGCGTCATCGACGGCACACAGGTCGGTCGGGGACGCGGACCGGGCACCGAGTTCGACGCGTTGCGGGAATACGTGCCCGGCGACGACGTACGGTCCATCGACTGGCGAGCCAGCGCCCGGCGGGCCGAGGTGCTGGTCCGCACCTGGCGTCCGGAGCGGGACCGGCGGCTGGTCTGCGTGCTGGACACCGGGCGCACCTCGGCGGTGCGGGTGGGCGACGAGCCGCGTTTGGATGCCTCGATCGAGGCGGCGCTGCTGCTCAGCGCGTTGGCGGCGCGGGCCGGCGATCGGGTGGACGTGCTCGCGGCGGACGCCGTGACCCGGGCATCGCTGGGTGGTGCCGAACGGCCCGGGCAATGGAACCGGCTGGCCCACGCGTTGGCCCCACTGCAACCCGCGCTGGTCGAGACCGATTTCCGGCTGATCGCGGGCGAGTTGCTCCGGCGGCACCGCCCGCGCAGCCTGGTGGTACTGCTCACCGCCCTGGAACCCGGCGCGCTCGGCGAGGGTCTGCTGCCGGTGCTGCCCCGGCTGGCCGCCCGGCACCGGGTGTTGGTGGCGGCGGCACAGGATCCGGTGCTGGCCCAGCTCACCGCCGCACCCCCGCGACGTGCGGCGGACGCGTACGCCGCAGCCGCCGCCTGGCGCACCATGGCCGAACGCGACCGCCTCACCCAGGTGCTCACCCGCCACAACGTCACAGTGGTGGACGCCCCCGCCACCCACCTGGCCCCCGCCCTGGCCGACACCTACCTGACCCTCAAATCCCAAGCCCAACTCTGACCCCCACCCCCACTCCCACCCCCACTCCCACTCCCGCTCCCGCTCCCGCTCCCGCTCCCGCTCCCGCTCCCGCTCCCGCTCCCGCTCCCGCTCCCGCTCCCGCTCCCGTTGATCATGAGGTTAGCGGCAAAGTCGATCTCCATGACTGCCGCTAACCTCATGATCAACGAGGTGGGACGAGGGTGGGGTGGGTGGGTGGGGGCCGAGGAGGAGGACGTAGGCGAGGAAGGCGAGCCAGGTGGTGGCGCCTAGCGCGATGCGGAGGGGCGCTGGCAGGGGTGCGGGGGTGATGAAGGCCTCGATCAGCGCTGCGACGGCGAAGAGGGCGACCAGGCCGACAGCGACCAACACGCCGTCGCGTCCCGCCCGGGCCACCGCCTGCCCCCGGGTCAACTGCTCCGGCGGCGCGATCCAGGCCCACCCGATGCGCAGGCCCACCCCGGCGGCGACGAACACGCCGGTCAGTTCCAGCAGCCCGTGCGGGGTGATCAGGCCGAAGAAGACGTCCGCCCGGCCGTAGGAGACCATCACCCCGCCGACCACGCCGATGTTTATCGCGTTCTGCCACAGCAGATAACCGACGGGCACGACAAGCACCCCCGCCGCCAGACACTTCGCCGCCAACCAGGCGTTGTGCGTCCACAGGTGGAAGGCGAACGTCGGCGCGGAGAACTCCGTGTAGTAACCGGCGAAGCCGGACTCGACCAGGTTGGCGGCCTCGTCGTCGCCGATGAACGCCGCCGCAGTCTCCGGGTTGTCCGCCACGAACCACATCAGGGTGAAGGTGAGCAGGGTGAAGGCGGTCGCCACCGCGCACCACCACGGCGCCGCCCGCCAGATCGCACCCGGCAGACCGGCCAGCAGGAATCGCCGTACGGCCGACCAGGAGGGTCGGGGCCGGCCGGTGAGCCGTGCCCGCGCCCGCAGCACCACCTGGGACAGCTCGCTGACCAGCGCCGGATCCGGCGAGCGGCTGCGCAGCACCGACAGTTGAGTGGTGGCCCGCTGGTAGAGCGCGACCAGTTCGTCGACCTCGACCGGGTCGAGCCGTCGCTGACCACAGAGCTGATTCAGCCGACGCCACTGCCCGCCGTGCTCCGCGACGTACGCGTCGACATCCACCGGCCACCTCCGACCGCGCGATCATAGTGTTCACTGTCGGAGTGAGCACAGCGGCGCGAGCGTGGACCGCCCCGGGTTGGGGCGACGCCGGGCTGGTCAGCGGCGAGGCCGTCGAGTTGGACGTGCGGGCCGCGCGGGTCGGCTCCCGGGCGCTGGCGCTTCTGCTCGACGTGCTGGTGCAACTGGTGGCCGGGCTGCTACTCGCCGCGCTGACCGGGCTGGTCCTGGCCGCCCTGCCGTACGGGGTGCTCGACGCGGCGATGGAACGCGCCCTGCTCACCGTCGGGCTCGTGCTGCTGCTGGTCGGCTATCCGGTGCTCTGCGAGCGGTTCAACGACGGCCGGACGCCGGGCAAGGCGGCGGTCGGGCTGCGAGTGGTAAGCCTCGACGGCGCTTCCGTCGGGTTCCGGCAGTCGCTGACCCGGGCGCTGGTCGGGGTCACCGTGGAATGGCCGGGACTGGTGCTGCCGCTGCTGTCCTGGGCGGTCGGGCTGACCGTGATGCTCAGCGACGCCCGTGGCCGGCGTCTTGGTGACCTGGCGGCGGGCACCCTGGTGGTGCATACCCGGCCGGCGACGAGGTGGCGGCCGGCGCCGGCGACGGTGCCGGAGCTGGCCGGTTGGGCGTACTCGCTGGACCTGAGCCGGCTGGACGCGGAGCTGGCGCTGGCCGTCCGGCAGTACCTGGCCCGGGCCCACGGTTTCAGCGAGCCGGCACGCGGCGAGCTGGCCCGGCTACTGTGGCGGCAGGTCGCCGCGGTGACCAGCCCACCGCCACCGGCCGGGCCATCGGAGGTGACCTGTCTGGCCGCCGTCGCCGCCGAGCGGCATCGGCGGTCCCGTCGTCTCCTCGCCGGTGAACGGACGCTCACCGAGGCGCTGTGGCCGCAGTTCCGGGCAACTCCCACCGAAGATCAACCTGGGCGGTCGGCATGAGAGGTTTCGGACCCTGGCTTGCGGCGCTCGCGGTGGTGCTGCTGCTCAGCGCGCTGCGGCTGCGCACCCTGGCGGTACTGGTGTCGGTGGCCTGGCTGATCTGGTGTGTCTGGACCTGGATCCGCCCCACCCGTCACCGCCGTTCCCGCTGACCATCGCTCACCGGATGGTCGTGCGGTAGGCGGCGCGGCACCCCTTCCACCACCTCGGGTGCCTCGCCGGCCGCCACGCCGCGACCGGGACGGCCACCTCCGGGGTCGGCCGGTGCGGTCCGGCCCCGGAGGTGACGTCGATGCTCAGTAGCGGTAGTGGTCCGGCTTGAACGGGCCTTCCACAGCGACGCCGAGGTAGGCGGCCTGCTCTTTGGACAGCGTGGTCAGCTTGGCGCCGAGCGCGTCCAGGTGCAGCCGGGCGACCTTCTCGTCGAGGTGCTTGGGCAGCACGTACACGCCGATCGGGTACTCGTCGGTCTTGGTGTACAGCTCGATCTGGGCGATCGTCTGGTTGGCGAACGAGTTCGACATGACGAAGCTGGGGTGGCCGGTGGCGTTGCCCAGGTTCAGCAGGCGACCCTCGGAGAGCACGATGATCGCGTGACCGTCGTCGAACTTCCAGAGGTCGACCTGCGGCTTGATGTTCTCGCGGGTGACGTCCGAGCGCTTCGCCAGGCCGGCCATGTCGATCTCGTTGTCGAAGTGGCCGATGTTGCCGACGATGGCCTGATGCTTCATCCGGGCCATGTGCTCGTTGGTGATGACGTCGTAGCAGCCGGTCGCGGTAATGAAGATGTCCGCGCTCTCGACCACGTCGTCCAGGGTGGCGACCTGGTAGCCGTCCATCGCCGCCTGGAGCGCGCAGATCGGGTCGATCTCGGTCACCACGACCCGGGCGCCCTGGCCGCGCAGCGACTCGGCACAGCCCTTGCCCACGTCGCCGTAGCCCATGACCACGGCCATCTTGCCGCCGATGAGCGTGTCGGTGGCCCGGTTGATGCCGTCGATCAGCGAGTGGCGGCAGCCGTACTTGTTGTCGAACTTACTCTTGGTCACCGAGTCGTTGACGTTGACGGCCGGGAAGAGCAGCGTGCCGGCACGGTGCATCTCGTAGAGCCGGTGCACGCCGGTGGTGGTCTCCTCGGTGACGCCCTGGATGCCGGAGGCGATCCGCGTCCACCGCTGGCCGCTCGCGGCCACCGAGCGGTGCAGCAGGCCGAGGATGACCGCGTACTCCTCGGAGTCGGCGGACTCGACCGGCGGCACGGCGCCGGCCTTCTCGAACTCGGTGCCCTTGTGGACGAGCAGCGTGGCGTCGCCACCGTCGTCCAGGATCATGTTCGGGCCGTCCCCGTCGGGCCAGTCGAGCACCTGCTCGGTGCACCACCAGTACTCCTCGAGGGTCTCGCCCTTCCAGGCGTACACCGGGACACCGGACGGCGCGTCGACGGTGCCCTCGGTGCCGACGACGATCGCGGCGGCGGCGTGGTCCTGGGTGGAGAAGATGTTGCAGGACGCCCAGCGGACCTGCGCGCCGAGCGCCACCAGGGTCTCGATCAGGACGGCAGTCTGGACCGTCATGTGCAGCGACCCGGTGATCCGCGCTCCCGCGAGCGGCTGCGCGTCGGCGAACTCACGCCGGATCGCCATCAGGCCGGGCATCTCGTGCTCGGCGAGGCGGATCTCCTTGCGCCCGAACTCGGCGAGCGACAGATCCGCCACCTTGTAGTCGCCCTCGGCGACAGTACGCGGCCGGACCTCGGACGACGTGCCACTGGGGGACGCCGGGAGGGTGCTGGTCATGAAAGCTCCTGTCGGACGATGGTGCTGCGCAACCTCCCACCTTACGCGCGTGGACGACGCGCGGTCGGGACGGTTACGGACAGCGCACGGGGCGGCCGGTGTGGACGTGTGCCGTCCATCTCCGTCCGCCCCGTGCATCCCCCCGGTTTGGTTCCCCCGCGCGTTCTCGGACCATCGTCGCGATAACGCTACGCACCCATAGAGTCACACTGGGCAAGGCTTACGTCAAGCTATTCCGGAAAAGTCGGACTTGTCGGTCGGCACGCTGCCGCATCCGAGGCTCGTCTGACTCAGACCCGGCCGGTGGAGGCGATGTACGTCTCACCCGCACCGGTAACCGTGAGTGAACCGCCAGCGGCCGGTCCCACCGCCGCCCGGCCGGAGCCGAGGGTCACCGGCGCCACCCCGTCGGTCACGGTGATCCGGCCGGCGGTGCAGAGGACCACCCGGGGGCCCGGCACCGCCAGTGTCACCTCGGGCCGCCTGTCGCCGACGGTCACCCGGTGCAGCGCGAAGTCGTCCACCGGCACCGGCCAGGTGACCACCCCGTCGGCGACCTCCCGGGGCGCGACCACCGGCCGGTCGAGCACCTCGAAGCGGAGCACCCGCAGCAGTTCGGCCACGTCCACGTGCTTCGGGGTCAACCCGCCCCGCAGCACGTTGTCGCTGGCGGCCATCACCTCCACGCCGGTGCCGCGCAGGTAGGCGTGCAGGTTCCCGGCCGGCATCCAGATCGCCTCACCGGCGGCCAGCCGCACCCGGTTCAGCAGCAACGCCACCAACACTCCGGGGTCAGCCGGGTACGCCTCGGCCAACAGAGCCACCAGGTCCGCGTCCGGGCCGTCCGCCGCCCGGGCCGCCGCCACCAGGCCGGCCCGCTCCGCCGTCGGCCACTCCAGCAGCCGGCGTACGGCCTCGGCCAGCCCCACCGGCCCGGTGGTCAACGCGTCGAGCACCGGCCGCAACTGCGGTACGCCCAGCGCGGCGAGCGCCCGCGCCGAGGCGGCGGGATCCCGGAACCCGCACAGCGCCTCCATCGGCCCGAGCGCCACCAGCAGTTCCGGCTTGTGGAACGGGTCGACGTAGTTGCGGCGCCCACCGGAGCGGGCCTGCTCGGCGGCGTGACCGGCCCGCGCCTGTTCGGCGTCCGGATGGGCCTGAAGGCTCAGCGGAGCCGCCGCGGCCAACACCTTGAGCAGGAACGGCAGCCGGGGTCCGAACCGGTCGAGCACCGGGCGGCCGAGCCACTGGACGGGCTCGGCGGCGAGTACCTCGGTGAGCGCGATCCGCCCGCCGTCGCGCTCGACGGCGGCCGGCGCGCCCGGATGCGCACCGAGCCAGAGCTCCGCCTCGGGTGCCGCGCTCGGCGCCGGCCGCCCCTGAAGTTCAGCGATCGCCGAACGGGAGCCCCAGGCGTAGTCCTTGATCGGCCCGCGCAGCGGTTCCACCGATCAGCTTCCGGCGTGCCCGGACGTGGTGGAGGACCCGACCGGGAGCCGGTAGATGTCCGGTTCGAGGTAGATGACCCGGGCGACCGGCACGGCGGCCCGGATCCGCTGCTCCACCGCGTCGATGCCCCGGGCCACCTCTTCGGCGCTCTCGCACCGCGACACCGCGACCTTCGCGGCCACCATCAGCTCCTCCGGACCGAGGTACAGCGTCTTGATGTGGATGATCCGCTCCACCTCGGGGCCGTCGGTGACCGCCTGTTCGATTGCCGCGAGGTTCGCCGGCTCGGCCCCCTCGCCCAGCAGCAGGCTCTTGGTCTCCACGGCCAGCACGATAGCGATGGTGACCAGCAGCAGGCCGATCATCGCGGTGCCGGCCGCGTCCCACCGGCCGTTACCGGTGGCCAGGGTCAGCCCCACCCCGAACAGGGCGAGGACCAGGCCGACAAGCGCGCCGAAATCCTCCAGCAGCACCACCGGCAGCTCCGGCGCCTTCGACCGGCGGATGAACCTGATCCAGGACTCGCGGCCCCGGACCAGGTTCGACTCCCTGACGGCGGTGCGGAAGGAGAACGACTCCATCACGATCGCCGCGAGCAGCACGGTCACCGGCACCCAGTGCCAACTGGTGATGCCGTGCGGGTCGGACCACTTGTGCCACGCCTCGTAGAGCGCGAACAGACCGCCCAGGCTGAACAACACGATCGCGACGATGAACGCGTACACGTAGCGCTCCCGCCCGTAGCCGAACGGGTGTTGCGGGGTGGCATCTCGCCGGGCCCGCTTGACACCGAGCAGCAGCAATGCCTGGTTGCCCGAGTCGGCCACCGAGTGGACGGACTCGGCGAGCATCGACGACGAACCGGTCAACAGGAAGGCCACGAACTTCGTTACGGCGATGCCGACGTTGGCGAGCAGCGCCGCCATGATCGCCTTGCTGCCACCCTGGGTGCTCACTGGTTGGCCAGCTCCTTCATCTCGGTGATCGCCGGCACCGCCATCGGGTCCAGGCCGTGCGCCAACGCCAGGTAGATCGACGCGAAGTCCGGCACCGCCACCAGGGAGGCGAGCCGCTCCAGCGCCGAACCACCCTCGGCGGTGACCACGTCGCACCGTACACCCCGCCGCTCGGCGAGGGTCTGCACCGCGTCCGCGCGCCGTTCCTCGACGGCGAGGGGCTCGTCGGCGTCGTCCTCGGCGTTCAGCCCACCGTCACGCAGCAGCACCAACCGCAGCCGGGTGCCCTCACCGTCCGACTCGTCGGGATCGGCGAAGATGTCCCGCTCCCCCTCGGCCAGGCCGCCGAAAACCCCGTCGAGCAGCCCGACCCGGCCTCGACCCGCCTCGCCGAGCGCACCGGTGACCACCGGGTAGCGGGCGTTGGCGGACAGGGTGTCGCCGAAGCGGCGTGCGGCGACCGCCGCCAGCGGCGACGAGCCCCAGACGATCGGGATCGACCCGGCCAGCCCGAGGGCGAGGGACTTGGCCGGGTTGACGAAGGACTCCGCGGTCGGGCGACTGCGGTCCGCGTCGGCGTCCAGCCGGGCCGCCGTCTCCGCCAGATCCGCCTCGTTGACCTTGACCAGGCCGAGGGCCCGGGCGGCGAGCAGGACCGGCACGGTAAGCCCCCAGAGGCTGGCCCGGGCGGGCGCCCGCCGGGGTACCGGGATGAACGGGGCGCGGGCCCGCTCGGCGACCGAGTGCAGTTGGGAGTCCGCCGGACCCACCGCGACCAGCCGGGCACCCCGCCGGTGAGCGGCCTCGGCGGCACCCAGCGCCTCCGGGCTGCGGCCGGAGGCGCTGACCGCGATCACCACGTCGGCCGCGCCGACCCAGCCCGGCACTCCGGCGAGGCGGTGTGCGATCACCGGCACCGGGCACCTCGGCCCGGCGACCGTGGCCAGCACGTCGCCGGTGCGTCCGGCGGTGCCGATGCCGGCGATCACGACCGCCCGGGGACGTCCGTCGTCGGCGAGTACGGAAAGGTTGGCCTCGGCGGCCAGGGCGGCCGACTCGCGTACCTGTGCGCCCGCCGAGGCGGTGTGCCGCAGCATGCCGCCCGGATCGCGCTCGCCGAGGGCCTGCGGGTCGTCGAGCAGTCGTTCGTCGGCGTTGCGGTGTCCGCTGACGCCGGCCGTTCCGTCGATCACGATCCCTCCGCCGGGACGCGCGCCTCGTCCAGCAGCAGCACCGGCACGTCGTCGCGGACCTCGAAGATCCGGCCGCACTCGGTGCACGTCAGCGTCTGGGCCGGCGCGTCGTAGGTCAGCGGGGCATGGTGTGTGTCCGGGCAGGCGAGGATTTCCAGCAACTGCGGGTCGAGGGCCATTGCGCGGCTCCTTCCACGTGTGCGGCTTCACCGGTCGGGGGTGCCGACCGACGCGAGCGATCTTATCGGCGAACCACGTCGAGCACCTCGTCGCGCAGTGCGGTCATCCGCTCGGCGGTCGGGGCCTCGACATTGAGCCGCAGCAGCGGCTCGGTGTTCGAGGCGCGCAGGTTGAACCACGCCCCGTCGGCAAAGCGCAGGGTGAGACCGTCCATCTCGTCGGCCTCTGCGTCCGGGTACGCGGCACGCACCTCGGCGACCTTGGCCGCCTGGTCCGCCACCGTGGAGTTGATCTCGCCCGAGGCGACGTACCGCTCGTACTCGGCGGCGAGCGTGGACAGCGGCAGCGGCTGCTCGCCGAGCGCCGCCAGGGTGTGCATCGCCGCCAGCATGCCGGTGTCGGCGAACCAGAAGTCCCGGAAGTAGTAGTGCGCCGAGTGCTCCCCACCGAAGACCGCGTTGGTGCGTGCCATCTCGGCCTTGATGAAGGAGTGACCCACCCGGGCCACCACCGGCTCACCGCCGTGCTCCCGAATGATCTCGGGCACCGCGCTGGAGGTGATCAGGTTGTGGATCACCGTCGAGCCGGGATGCTTGGCCAACTCCCGAGCGGCCACCAACGCGGTGATCGCCGACGGGGAGACCGGCTCGCCGCGCTCGTCCACCACGAAGCAGCGATCGGCGTCTCCGTCGAACGCCAGGCCGATGTCCGCGCCGTGCGCCACCACGGCGCGTTGCAGGTCGACCAGGTTGGCCGGATCCAGCGGGTTGGCCTCGTGGTTGGGGAACGTCCCGTCCAGCTCGAAGTACAGCGGCACGATCCGCAACGGCAGGGCAGCCAGGGCGGCGTCGCCGAGCACGCTCGGCACGGTGTGCCCGCCCATCCCGTTGCCGGCGTCGACCACCACGGTCAGCGGCCGGATGCCGGAAAGGTCCACCAGCGTGCGCAGGTGTGCCGCGTAGTCGGGCAGCAGGTCGCGCCGCTGCGTCGGCGCGGCCGGCTCGCCGACCGGCTCGTCCTTGTCGAGCAGGGCCTGCGCCCGGTCGCGGACCTCGGCCAGCCCGCTGTCCTGCCCGACCGGGCGAGCGTCGGCGTGACAGAGCTTGATGCCGTTGTACTGCGCCGGGTTGTGGCTGGCGGTGAACATCGCGCCGGGCAGCCCGAGCGCACCGGAGGCGTAGTAGACCATGTCGGTGGAGGCGAGCCCGATCTCGATGACCGGGCGGCCCTCGGCGCGTACTCCGGCGGCGAAGGCGGCAGCCAGCCCGGGACCAGAGGCCCGCATGTCGTGCCCGATGAGCACCGCCTGCCCCGGCTCACCGGCGGCGTCGAGCATCTGGGCGAAGGCGACGCCGAGGGCACCGGCGACCCGCTCGTCCCACTGGTCCGGCACCGTCCCACGGACGTCGTACGCCTTCACGATCCGGGACAGATCAGACACCGGTTCCACTCCTCGCCTGCGGGGTCGTCAACGCACCTGAGCGTATCGGAGCGGCGGCGCCCGCCCCGGCTCAGCCGCCGAGCCCGCGTCCGTACTCCGGCTCGTCACCCGTCCCGGCACCCGGCGACCGGTCCGGTCGCCCCCCCGCCCCGCCCTGACCGGGCTCCACCGGCGGCCCGGAGGTCGACGCGGCAGGCAGGCCCGAGGCCGGCGTGGCCGGTGGACCCGAGGCCGGTCCGGCCGGTCCGGGCGTCGACGGTGCCGGTGGGGCGGAGTTGGGCGCGACGATCCGCGCCGGTGGCACCGCCGCCCGGGCGGACGTGCCGGGTGGGACCGGGCGGGCCGGTCCCACCGGTTCACCCGGCCGGGTCGCCTCGACCGGGTCGGCCGGCCGGGCACCGTACATCCCGCCGGTCGGACGGGGCGCTGCGGTGCCGCCGTAGACCCGTGGCGTGCCGGCCCGGCTCGCCCCGTACGCCTGACCGGACGGTGCCGGCGACACACTGCCCAGGCCGGGCGGCGATGCCGGCGCGGCATTCGGGCCCGGTGCAACCGGCACGGCGCCCGGGGCGGATCCGACCGGCGCGGCACCTTGGCCGCCGGACCGGTAGGTGGTGCCGCCCGGGTTGCGCGACGGTGGGATCTCGAACCCGTCGGCCGGTTGTCCGCGGTCCTTGCGGTCCTTGCGGGAACGGTGGATCAACAGCCCGATGAGCAGTGCGCCAGCGGCGACCATGGCGATCCCGAAGTACATCACCGGCGACCCACCGGAGGACTCACCGGCCGCCTGGGCAAGATCGTCCGCCGTCTCTGCGGCGAGCGCCACGGTGGGCGTGGCCTCGCCGGTCGGTTCCTCGGCCACCTCCTCGCTGGGCGACGGTGACGGGGTGGGCGACGGGGAGGGCGACGCCGAGGCCCGCCCGCCGACCACCCGCGACGACGCGGCGGCCCGGCCCAGCACGACACCGCGCGCCGTGGTCGCCTCACCGGTCACCACCAGTCGGCCGCCGGGGGCATCCGCGGCGAAGGCGACGCGGTAGCGCATCGCCACACCCTTGCCCTTGCAGAGCTTGTCCCGGGCCGGGGCGACCGGCGCGGTGTTGACCAGCCCTGCCGCGCCGGAAACGCCGACCGGCACCCAACTGCCCCTCACGTCGGCCTGCACCGCCACCTGGTCGGCCCGTACACCGGGCAGGCTCAGACCCAGCGCGGTGCGCACCCGCGCGCATCCGTCGGTGCGCTTGCGCACCTCGACGGTCACACCTTGGACGGAACGGCCCGCGGTGAAGCTGCCCGCCGAACGCACCCGCACCCGGTCCTCGTCGGCGTGCGCGGGAGCGCCACCGAGCACCACCAGGGCACCCAGGAACACGCAGACCGTCGCGAGCCGCGCCGTGTGCCGACGTACCGACATGATCAACCACCGTTCCTCCCCCGACGGGGGAACGCCGGTCAGGCTACTACCGGGGCCTGACCTCGGCTGACCAGCGAGCACCCCGCATGTGCGCCGCACCACGTCACGACGGTCACGACGAACGGTCCTGCCCCTTACCGGAGCCGGGCTCGTCGGGGCCATCCGCGTCGCCCGCGCCACCGGTCGCACCAAGAGCCATAGCGAAGACCACGCCGATGGCCACCCCGAAACTGATGCCGGTGACACCGTCCAGGACCGTCATCCCGATCACCAGGCCGAGTAGGATTGCCGGCGGCCAGGCCCAGAGCCGTCGACCACCGTGCTTCTTCTCCGAGACTGCCATTCCGCGAGCGTATTGCCAGCGGTCTACCCCGCAGCGGGCACCGCTGGGCGCGGCAGAACAACCGCTCGCCTTGCGAAGAGTAGGCTCCACCGCACGCAGCGCCGCACAACGACGTAGTCCGGTAGGTTACCGATTGTGATCGACCGCGAACAGGCCGAGCAGCTCGCCGCAGTGTGGGCCCGCCGCGACTCGCGGCGACTGGGGCACGAGTGCCGACCGACGGTCGTCGAGTTCGACCTCGGTTACATCATCGCCTCCACGGCGCCCACACAGGTCAGGCCACTCCCATCCCCGTCAGGCCGCCCGATCCACCGAATCGCTGTATGACTTCGCGGCGGTGCTCGGCGCCCGACTGTTCCCGATCGGCACCGAGAGCCGGCGCAGCATGATCGCAGCCGACGAACGGGGGCGGATCTTCGCCCTGGACCAGGCCGGTGAATGGTTCCTCGGAGCCGACATCGACGCCGCGCTCACCACCCTGCTGCTCGGCCGCGCCCCGGCCCGGGTACGCGACGACGGCGGTTGGTGACGCCGCCGACCGTCGACCGAGCCGGCCGCGATGTCGCGCGACAGTGAGCCCCGCAGCTCAGCGCAGCACCTCGACGATGTTGTTGCGTACCAGGTCCTTGCCCGGCTCCCGGATCTGCTCCATGGCGGCGGAGTTCAGCAGCACGCAGCTGCCGGACGGGCCGGTGATGGTGACCGTGGTCGCCCGGCTGTTGTCCAGGTTGGTCACCCGGAGCCGGGTGCCGACCGGGAAGCGGTCGCTCGTAGCGGCCGGTCCGGCGGCCTCCTCGAAGAAGGTGATCGCGCCCTGGCAGGCCGACCCGGTGACCGGACGGGCCGCCGGTGGTGAGGCCGAACCCGGCCGGTCACCGATCACGCCCGGCTGTCCCGCGCCCGGCTGCGCGGCGGCGCCGATGCGCTCGACCACGTTGTTCCGGATCACGTTCTTGCCGGGCTCGCGGACGAGGTCCATCGCTGCGGCGTTGAGCAGCACGCAACTGCCCGACGGGCCGACCACTGTCACCTCGGCCGATGTGTCGTTGTCGAGGTTGGTCACCCGCAGCCGGGTACCGACCGGGAACTGGCTGCTGGTGGCGGCCGGTGCGCCCGCCTCGGCCGAGAACGTGATCGATCCCGCGCAGACGCTCTGCCGGTCCGGTGCGCTGTCAGCGAACCCGAGCCCGGTGCCGACCGCCACCGTCGCCGCGGCGACCACCGCCACCCCCGCCGCCAGCATTGGCTTCCGCTGCAGCTTCACCTGTTTCTCCCGTCCTCACACCTCTGTGTTCGGGAGCTGGTACGGCCAGGGAGCGCCTTCCAGTTCATCGCCGTGACACTTATCGAAACAATGCCCCGGGTGAACCGGCGACAGCACCGGTCATATCGGCCCGTATCGGGTGTGTGGCGCACCGGTCAGCAACGCCCAGTAGCGATCCCCGTACGACCAGTGCCACCATTCGGTGGGATAGTTCACCAGGCCGACGCCACGCAGGGCAGCAGCCATGATCTGCCGGTGCCGGCGGGCGTCGGGGCCGATCGACGACGCAGCGGTGAAACAGGCGTTGTCGCTCGCCTCCGGGGTGGCGTCCACCGCCGTGCCCATGTCCATTTCGACGCCGTCCACTGTGCACAAGGTGAGATCCACCGCGCCACCGGTGCTGTGCGGCGCCACTTCAACCGGTGAGACGAACTTGGTCGTCTCCCGGTACAGCCGCTCCGGCGACCAGTCCGGGTGGGCGCGCCGCAACTCCTCCTGGTAGCCGGTGAAGATGTTCAGCTGCGCCTGGTAGGGCCGATACCCCTCGACGATCAGCAGGCGCAGGCCGTCGGGCAGCGACCGCTGCGCCGCCAGCAACCGGTCCACCACCGGCTGCCGCAATCGGGCGTACGCGCCGGCCGGATCAGCCGCCCGAGGATCCAACCGCAGCTCGGGGACCTCGCGCAGGTCGACCAGCGGCTCGCCGTCGTCGATGCCGCGTACCGCCGCGACCCGCGGATCGCAGAGGAGGATCATCGCCCGTCTCCCCCACGGGGCCGCTCCGCGTGCCGGGCGAAGGCCAGCGCGACGAGACGGTCCAGGATCTCCCGGTAGCCGACGCCGGCCGCCGCCCACACCTTCGGGTACATCGAGTGGGCGGTGAAGCCCGGCATCGTGTTCAACTCGTTGACGTACAACTCGCCGCCGGCCTCGTCGTAGAGGAAGTCGACCCGGGCCAGGCCCCAGCCACCGATCGCGGCGAACGCCCGCACCGACAGCTCCCTGATCCGCTCGGTCACCTCCCGCGACAGCGGAGCCGGGACGACCATCGGATCGCTGTCGCCGAAGTACTTCTGGCGGTAGTCGAACCAGCCACCGCTGACCCGTACCTCGCCGACCGAGGACGCGTCCGGGCGGGCACCGCCGAGCACCCCGCACTCCAGTTCCCGACCGCTCACCCCCTGTTCCACCACCACCACGGTGTCGTGCCGCAGGGCCTCCTCTATCGCCGCACCCAGATCATCACCCTCGGCCACCCGGGAGATACCGATCGAGGAGCCCATCCGGGCGGGCTTGACGAACAACGGGCGACGCAGGCCCAGCACCAACTTCTCCGGATCCTCCGTCGTCCGGTAGGTGGTCGCGTCGAAGGAGACGTGCGGGGTGATCGGCACCCCCTCGGTCCGCAACGCACGCTTCATCGCCACCTTGTCCATCCCGACGGCGGAGGCGAGGATGCCGCACCCGACGTATGGCACGCCCAGGGATTCGAGCACCCCCTGCACCACCCCGTCCTCACCGAACGGACCGTGCAGCACCGGGAAGACCACGTCCAACTCGGCGTGCACCGCGCCGGGCGCGTCCATCCCGGTCACCACCGCCGTACCGGATCGCGGTCCGGCCCGCAGTTCCACGGCCGGACCGATCACTGTCAGCCGGTCGTCGATGGCTCGCTCCGATGCCGCGCCAGCCAGAAACCCGGACAGCGCCGCGTCCGGGACGAGCCGGAGCCCACCAGCGCGGGTGACCCCGATGGCGGCGATGCGGTAGCCGTCACCGGCCAGCGCCCGGGCCACACCGAGCGCGGAGGCGCAGGACACGTCGTGTTCCGCCGACGGACCACCGAACAGTATTCCAATGCGTACGGGCGCACTCATGCCACGGCCACCTCTTCCTCTTCCTCAAGTCGGGCGGCTGCCGCCAGTCGGGCGACCAGTTCCGCCTCCACGTTTCCGCCGGTCAGCACCACGCCGACCGTGCGCCCCCGCTGACCGGCGGCGGCGAGCCGTAGCGCGCCGGCCAGGCTGGCCGCCCCCGACGGCTCGGCCAGCATCTTCAGCTCCAGCAGGAGCAGCCGGAACGCCTCGGCGATCTCGTCGTCGTCCACTCGGACCACGCCGCGCAGCCGGGTGCGCAGGATGGCGAAGGGCAGCTCACCCACGCAGGAGGGGCGCAGTCCGTCAGCGATGGTCGGTGCCGGCGTGACCGGAACGGGCCGACCGGCCGCCAGGCTGCGGGCCAGTGAGTCGCAGCCATGCGGCTCCACCCCGTACACCTCGATCGGTCGACCGGCCGCGGCCAGGCAGGCACCAGCCGCACCGCCACCGCCACCGACCGGCAGCACGAGGGCATCGAGCGGGGTGCCGGCCCGTTCGGCTTCCTCGATCAGTTCGAGACTGGCACTGCCCTGCCCGGCGATGACGTCCGGATGGTCGTACGCGTCGACGATCGGGTGGCCGGTCTCGTCCCGCATCCGGCGGGCCACGGCCAGCCGCTCCTCGACCGTCGTACCGGCGAGCACCACCCGCGCACCTGCCGCGCGGGCCCGGGCCATCTTCGTCGCTGCCGCGTCGACCGGAAGTACCACCGTGGCGGCCAGTTCGAACCGCCGAGCCGCGAGCGCCACCGCCACCGCGTGGTTGCCGGTGCTCTGGGCGATCACCCCGCCGTGCCCGGCCGCTGCCAGCCGGCTCACCGCGAAAAGCCCGCCGCGCATCTTGTACGAGCCCCCGGCCTGAAGATTCTCCGCCTTCAGTAGCACCCGGGCACCGGCCAACCGGTCGAGGGCGGGTGCGCGCAGCACCGGGGTACGCAACACCCGGCCGGCCAGCCATCGGGCTGCCGCCGGCACGTCGATCGGAGCCGCGCCGGCTCCGGACGAATCAGTGTCGGACATGTCCTCTCCTCTGTAGTGATCAGCGAGACGCCGTTGATACGGGCGGTTCTGCCGCCGACGGCGTACCAGGCGGTCGGCCGTCGGCCGTTGCTGCGGCCGGCGGCTCGAACAGCCACGTCGAACGGACCGCCGACAGCAGTCGGTGCCGACCGTCTTTCGGGCCTGCCGGGGCCGTTTCACGGGCACGCTTCACGGGCACGCGGAAGGTCGGGGTGCCGCGGGTGCGGTCCCGTCCGTCGGGTGCTGGTTCGGATGCCGCCGGGCGGCCGGGTCAGGGTGCGGTAGGTAGTTGGACGTCCACCCGCAGCCCGCCGTACTCGGCGGGGCGGGCGGCGATCAGCCCGTTGTGGGCCTGCGTGATCGAGCGAGCGATGGCCAGGCCGAGGCCGGCACCACCGCTGTGGTTCGTCCGGTCCCGGGCCAGCCGCCGGAATGGTTCGAAAAGCCCGGCGATCGCCTCGGCTGGCACCACCTGGCCCGTGTTGACGACGGTCAGGGCCGGGTTGCGACCGACCGCGACGGTAAGGGTGCCGCCCGGCCGGTTGTACTTGATCGCGTTCTCCACGAGGTTCGTCACCAGGCGTTCCAGCAGCACCCGCTCGCCCATCACCACCCGGGGTTCCAGATGGCTCTGCAGCGTCAAACCGGCCTCGGTGAGCCGGTCCTGGTACGCGGCCAGCACCCCGGTGACGATCTCGTCGAGCCGCTGCGGGGTACGGGAACGCAGCCCCTGGTCGCTCTCACTGAGCGCGAGCAGCCCCTCGATGAGCCGCTCGTTGCGTTCGTTGGTCTCCAGCAACTGCCCGGTCAGCAGTTCCAGTTGCTCACCGGTGAGCGAGCGGGCCATCCCGACCTCGATAAGCGTCCGCTGCACCGCCAACGGCGTACGCAGTTCGTGGGAGGCGTTCGCGGCGAACCGCCGCTGCCCCTCGTAGCCGGCGGCGATGCGTTCCATCATCTCGTCGACGGACCGGGCCAGCCGGGCAAGTTCGTCGTTGCCGCGCGGCCGGAGCCGGTGACCGAGATTCTGCGGCCCGACCTGCGCGATCGGCCCAGCCAGGGCCCGCACCGGACGCAGGCACCACAGCGCGGCGGCCCAGATCCCGGCGATCGAGAGCACGAGGATGCCCAGCCCGGTGAGCGGGACGGCCAGGCCCACGAGGTCGCGTGCCGGCTGGCACACCAGACTCACGCCGGGCAGCCCGGTGTGGCAGAGCCCACTGGCACTCACCCACAGCTCGCTGAGCACCGACTTGGTCAGGCCGGGCAGGCTGTACCCGACCAGCAGGGCGAGCACGCCGACCAGCACGATGCGCCAACGCGGGGTCACTCGGCACCGCCGATGCGGTACCCGGCTCGGGGCACCGTGTGGATGACCTGAGGCTCACCGAGCTTCTTGCGCAGCGTCATCACGGTGACCCGGACAACGTTGGTGAACGGATCGGCGAACTCGTCCCACGCCTGTTCCAGCAGTTCCTCGGCGCTGACCACCCGACCCTCGGCGCGGAGCAGCACGTGCAGCACCGCGAACTCCTTCGGGCTCAGGCCGACCGGCCGCCCGTCGCGGGTGACGGTGTGCCGGGCCACGTCCAGGGCGACGCCATGCGCCTCCAGCACCGGCGGGACTGCCGGGGCGGAGCGCCGGCCCAACGCCTGCACCCGGGCAACCAGTTCGGCGAAGGCGAACGGCTTGGTCAGGTAGTCGTCGGCCCCCAGCCCCAGGCCCTCCACCCGGTCCCTGATGCCGGCGGCAGCGGTGAGCAGCAGCACCCGCGTACCGGAGCCGGACGCCGCCAGGCTGCGACACACCTCGTCACCGGTATGTCCCGGCATGTCCCGGTCCAGCACCGCGACGTCGTACCGGTTCACCCCGACCCGCTCCAACGCTCCGTCACCGTCGTAGCAGACGTCCACCGCCATCGAGAGGCGACGCAGCCCCTCCGCGACGGTGTCCGCCAACAACCGCTCGTCGTCCGCCACCAGCACTCGCACGCTTCCGCTCCCCGTGTTCCTCGCTGTCGGCCACACGCTCTCAGTCAGGAGTTAAGGGTTCTGTAAGTGCCCGCCACAGCAATACTCCACGTAACCGCGCCAACCCCTGACCTGGAGGGTGACCTGCATCACCGAGAGAGGTGAAGCCTTGCCCGGCGCCACGCCGATCGCCCTTGCGATGAGGAGCGCTGCCGTCGTACCGCGGCGCGACAATGATTCCCTCATGAAGCCGTAGAATTCGGCCATGGCTATCGAGCGGATCACCGTCGACCCAGGGCGCATGGGGGGTCTTCCCTGCATTCGAGGCACGCGGGTCACAGCGACTGCGGTGCTCGGTCAGCTCGCGGCGGGACGCACGATCGATGAGGTACTCGAGGACTTTCCGTACCTCGATCGGGAGGACGTGTTCGCCGCCCTGGAGTTCGCCGCAGCCGCCGTCGCCGAGCGCGAGCTGCCGATCCGACCGGCAGCCGCGTGAAGTTCCTGGTCGACGCGAACCTCTCACCACGGATCGCCGCCCGCCTCAGGGAGGTTGGCTACGACGCTTCTCACGTCGTTGACCACGGGTTGCTGGCGGCCTCGGACGAGAAGATCGCTTCCTTCTCAGTCAGCGGTGGCTACGTGATCGTGTCGGCCGACACCGACTTCACGACGATGCTCGCGCTCAGCGGTCACACCGCTCCGTCGCTGGTGCTCATGCGATCGATCGACAAGCAAACCCCAGGGGAACAGGCAGCACTGCTGATCGCCAACCTGCCGACCGTAGTTGATGAGCTACAGGCCGGTGCCGTTGTCACCTTTGCGCGCGGACATCTCCGGGTACGTCGGCTTCCTCTACGCACGAAGCACTGACGTCGCCGTCGTCGGTGATCCGGGGGTCATGGGGCCGGTGGCCGCTGACCGCCGGCCCTTGCCGGTCGCGCCAACGAGGTGGCCAGCACCAGCAGGAGCGCGACTCCGAACATGGTCGTGCCGATGACGTTGACCTGTGGTGGGATGCCCCGCTGGGCGGCACCCCAGACGTACATCGGGAACGTGACCGTGGTGCCCGAGTTGAAGTTCGTGACGATGAAGTCGTCGAAGCTCAGCGAGAACGCCAGCAGGGCGGCGGCCACGATGCCGGGCAGCACCAGCGGCAGGGTGATCCGCCGGAACGTCTGCCACTCACTGGCGTACAGATCCATCGCGGCCTCCTCCAGCCGCCCGTCCATCCCAGACAGCCGCGCCCTGACGGTCACCACCACGAACGACACGCAGAACATGACGTGGGCGATGACGATGGTCCAGAAGCCGAGCGGCACCCCGCCGGAGACGAAGAGGGCGAGCAGCGAGGTGCCCAGCACCAGTTCCGGCGTCGCCATCGGCAGGAAGATCAGCACGTTGAGCCCGGACCGACCCCGGAACCGGTGCCGGGCCAGCGCGAAGGCCATCAGCGTGCCGAGTACGGTGGCCGCCACGGTGGCGAGGAACCCGATCTGCACGCTGCGCAGTACCGCGTCGCACATCTCCGAACTGGCGCACGGGTTGCGCCAGTTGTCGAGGGTGAACTCGTTGAAGTCGTACGACAGCCGGCTCGACGGGCGGTTGAACGACAGCGCGGCGACCACGGCGATCGGCAGGAAGAGGTAACCGAGCACCAACAGGGCCACGCCCATCACCCAGTGTTCGGCGAACCAACGGAAGATCCTCTTCACCGGACGCCGTCCGGGCCGGCACGACGCAGGTGTACGAACACCACCGCGAGGATCGCCGACATCAGCAGGAACGACAGCGCCGCACCCTGCGGGTAGTCGAGCCGGACCAGGAAAGCCGAGTCGATGACATTGCCGATCATGTACTCGTTCGGAGTGCCGAGCAGTTCCGCATTGATGTAGTCGCCGGTCGCCGGGATGAAGAAGAGCAGCGTGCCGGCGACCAGTCCGGGCATCGACAGTGGCAGGGTGACCCGGCGGAACGTCTCCAGCGGGCTCGCGTACAGGTCGCGGGCCGCCTCCAGCAGCCGGGGGTCGAGCCGTTCCAGGCTCGCGTACAGCGGCAGCACCAGGAATGGCAGGAAGTTGTACGTCAGGCCGAGCACCACCGCGACCGGGGTGGCCAGCAGCCGACCGTCCGGGCCGAGCAGGTGCACGTCGCGCAGCAGCCCGACCAGCGCACCGTTGTCCGACAGGATCGTCTTCCAGGCCAGCGTACGCACCAGGAAGCTGGTGAACACCGGCGCGATCACGCAGACCAGCAACGGGTGCTGCCACCGACCGGCCTTCTGAGCGATCGCGTACGCCAGGGGGTAACCCATCAGCAGCGCCAGCACCAGCGCGCAGCCGGCGTACAGGAACGATCGTCCGAACTGTGGCCAGTGAGCCTGCAACGCCGCCGGATAGTTGCCGAATGACCAGGTCAGCTCGTACCCGGTGGAGAGCGAGCCGGTGGGGTCGTAGAGGCTGGCCGCGGCAAGCTGCGCCAACGGCACGGCGAAGAAGACGAGCAGCCAGGCGGTACCCGGCAGCAACAGCAGGTACGGCAGGAGACGGTGCCGCCCCGATCGGGCAGCCCGGGTCGACGCCGGCTGCCCGGAGCCGGTGGGTACGTGAGCCAGCGTGGCCTCGCGTCCGCGGCTCATCAGGACGCGCCGACCGACTCGTTGCGGACCGGGGCGGTCCGGCCCTCCTCGTCGGCGTGGCGGCCGAGCAGGAAGGCGTGCTGCGGATCCCAGTACGCCACGGCCCGCTCGCCGACGCTGAAACGCTGTTGAGCGCCGCTGTTGGCGACGAAGACGCTCAACTCGGTGCCCCAGCCGGTGCGGAGCAGGTACTGCGTGCTCACCCCGAGGTAGGCGGCATCGGTGATCGTTCCTGCGAGGTGTTGGTTGCCGGGGGGCACCTGCACCGCCGCCCTGGCCAGGTGCAGCTTCTCGGGGCGTACGCCCAGAAAGACCGGACCCTGGTCGGCGCGGGACCGCGCCGACGGCACGGAGAACCGCGCGCCGGGCGCGGTGACCAGCAGGTCGTCCCCGCTGCGGCCGAAGGCGTCACCGGCGATCAGGTTGGACTGGCCGAGGAAGTTGGCCACGAATGCGGTCGCCGGGAACTCGTAGATCTCGGCCGGCGGGCCGAGTTGCTCGATCCGGCCGGCGTTCATCACCGCGACCGTGTCCGCCATGGTCATGGCTTCCTCCTGGTCGTGGGTGACGTGCACGAAGGTGATGCCCACCTCGGTCTGGAGCCGCTTGAGTTCGATCTGCATCTGGCGACGCAGCCTGACGTCGAGCGCGCCGAGGGGCTCGTCGAGCAGCAGCACCTCCGGGCGGTTGATGAGTGCCCGGGCCAACGCCACGCGCTGCTGCTGACCGCCGGAGAGCTGGGCGGGGCGGCGCCGCTCGTACCCGTCGAGCTGCACCAGGGTCAGCATCTGCCGCACCTGGTCACCGACCGAGCGGATGCCGCGTCGCCGCAGTCCGAAGGCGACGTTCTCGAAGACGTCCAGGTGCGGGAAGAGCGCGTAGCTCTGGAACACCGTGTTGACCGGTCGTTCGTACGGCCGCAGCCGGGAGACGTCGCGGTCACCGAGCAGTACCTGCCCGCTGGTCGGCTCCTCCAGGCCGGCGACCATTCGCAGCGTGGTGGTCTTGCCGCAGCCCGAGGGGCCGAGCAGGGCGAAGAACGAGCCCTGCCGGATCGTCAGGCTCAGGTCGTCGACTGCGGTGGAGGCACCGAAGGTCTTGGTGAGGTTGGCCAGCGTCAGATCGCCGGCCGGAGTCTCCCGCGCCATCTCACGCCCCGATGACCTTCTGGAACTTGCGCTCGTACTCACGTTCCTGCTGCCCGTCCAGCGCCATGAAGACCCGGGACCTGGCGAGCATGGCGTCATCGGGGAAGACCAGCGGGTTCGCGGCCAGCTCCGGATCGATCTTCTCCATCTCCGCCTGCGCCCCCTGCACCGGACAGATGTAGTTGACGTACGCGGCGAGTTGGGCGGCGATCGCCGGATCGTAGTAGTAGTTGATCAGCTCTTCGGCGTTGGCCTTGTGACTGGCCCGGTTCGGCACCAGCATGTTGTCCGACCAGAGCAGCACGCCGGAGTCCGGCACCACGAACTTGATCCGTTCGTCTTCGAAGCCGAGTTGGATGATGTCGCCGGACCAGCCGACGCACGCGGCGATGTCGCCCTTGGCCAGTTCCGGGGCGTAGTCGTTGCCGGTGAACCGGCGGATCTGCCCCGAATCCACGGCCCGCTTGAGCTTGTTGAGCGCGTCGTCGAACTGGGCGGCGGTGAAGTCCGCCGGATCGTGGCCGTTGGACATCAACAGCAGACCCATGGTGTCGTGCATCTCGCTGAGCGCGGTCACCCTGCCCTTGAGATCGGGGCGGGTGAGCAGCTCGTCGATGGTACGGATCTCCCCGGTGACCCGGCCGTTGTAGGCCAGTCCGGCGAGCCCGGACTGCCACGGGACGGCGAACTGGTTCTCGGTGTCGAAGGGGCGGTTCCGCAGCGACGGCAGGAGGTTGGCCTCGACGTTCGGCAGCTTCGCCCGGTCGAGTTCCTGGATCCAGCCGAGCCGGATCATGCGGGCGGCCATCCAGTCGGTGAGCACCATGATGTCCCGCCCGGTGCTCTGGCAGGCGGCGAGCTGGTTCTGCACCTTGCCGAAGAACTCGTTGTTGTCGTTGATGTCCTCGGTGTAGGTCACCCGGATGCCGGTGGTGCTGACGAAACCGTCCAGGCTGGGGCGCTTCGGCTCGTCGTCGGGGTCCACGTCCAGGTACTGCGGCCAGTTGGAGAACGCCAACGTCTTCTCCGCGCCGGACAGATCCTCGCTGACGCATCCCTCCTCGGTCTGCTGCCCGGCGGGGGTGCCGCAGCCGGTCAGGGTGCCGCCAGCCGCGAGCAGCGCGGCCGAGCCGAGGGTGCCGGTGAGCAGGCCACGCCGGGTGAAGGGCCGGTGGGCACTACGCATGTGACGGTTCCTATCAACGATCGTCGGCCACGGGCGGGCCTGCCGGCTGGGGCTGAAGAGCCGGCGGCGACAGACGAATGATCCTGACATGAGGCGAGGGTGCCAGCCACGCCCTGGGCACCCCCTGCCTCGCCCTGGACGCCCCCTGCCTCGCCCTGGACACCCTCTGCCTCGCCCTGGACACCCTCTGCCTCGCCGCCGCGGCTACCTGCGCCACCCACAGGCCGCGCTATACGCGCAGGGCGCCGGCGGTCGGCTGCATTCTTCATCCAGACCGCTTTATCCCACTCGGGCCACTCGATCACCCAGGCCGGACCCTCCCGGGCGACTCGCTCACCCAGGCCGCCTGACCCACCCAGGCCGCCTGATCCAGTCGGCATGCTGCTTGATCCACTCGATATGCGGCATCCCGCGCCATCCAGGTCGCGTAAGACCGCAAGATGCCGCATCTCGGGACGACCGACCCGGACGACCGAGCCGGGCGAGGGCAACGGGTGACGGAGCCGGGCGACCGAGCGGGGCAACGAACCCGGGCTGGACACCGAATGCGGCGACCGGGCCGTAGGCGAAGGAGAGTGGCGGCTCAGACGGTACGGTGGCCGGTGCTGATGACGAAGGCACGCCAGGCGGTCGAGGTAAAGGCCAGGATGCCGCCGCTCCGGTCCTTGCTGTCGCGCACCAGGACCCGGCCGGACAGGTTGTCGGCCACCTCGACACAGTTGCCGCCGATAGGCCGCCTCCGCGCCGTCCGGCACCCGGGCCAGCACGAACGGCCCGGCCAGGCCGGTGTGCCACGGATGCTCCGCCGGAATCACCCGGACCTGCACGTGCTCCCGCTCGCCCAGCGCGGCCGGACGGGCCAACTGCCCCGCCACCACGCACGGATCGTGGCTGACCGGCCGCCGCAGCACCACCTCGTCGATCACCGCGACGAACTGGAGCGGGGTCTCCCGCTCCAGCACCCGCTGCCGCGCCAGTCGCGCCGCCACGATCTCGTCGACCCGCGTCGGCGACAGCAGGCCGCCGGTGGCCAGGTTGGCGACGGCGATCCGGGTCCGTGGATGCGGGATCCGCCCGTCCGCCAGCCAGCGAGCCGCCGTCTCCGGATCGACGCCCACCTTCCCGGCCAGGGACTCGGCCGTCTCGCCCCTGTCCGCCATCGCCACCCGCAGCGCCTCGTTGCCCACGGTCCCGTTGCCCATCGCAGCCTCCCGACTCGCGTCACCCTCCGGCGCACGCTAGTCACCACGAGCGGCCATGTCCGCCGACTGGCGGCATGTTGAGGCCAGGACAGTTTCGCGCATCCGAGATGCGGACTCGGCGGCGATCGATCGGCCGGGTGGGTTAGTGGGTGGGGGGGATTACGCGGAGGTGGCCGCGGCGGGAGGAGGGGGACGCGGCGGGGTGGTTCTGGTCGTCCTGAGGCGGACGGGGGGCGGGGCGGGCAGCCTCTCGCACCGCCTCGGCCAGGGCCACCAGGTCGTCCGTGGTCGGCGGCGGCGGCTCGAACTCGCCCTCGTGCCGGACCACCTCCCAGCCGCGCGGAGCGGTCAGGCTGCGGGCGTGCGGCTCACAGAGGTCGTACGTGTGCGGCTCGGCGAAGGCGGCCAACGGGCCCACCACGGCGGTCGACTCGTTGTAGACATAGGTCAGCGTGGCGACCGCTTGCCGGGGGCAGCCGTTGCGGGAGCAGCGCCGTGGTGACCTCACCGGCGCAGGGTATCTCCATTACCGGCTCCGGCGCACCGCTTCGCGTTACGACACGCCCGTCTTGGTGCTCACATTTCTCGTCCGTGGCCGCAACGCGCCACGAGTACGGCGCTGACGCGGCCGACAGCGGGCCGGAAGCTACTCTTTGGCTCATGACGAGCCCGGAGAACCGCCGCCCCGGCGCCGGCCGGCGGGCGCACCGCGACCGGCACGGCCGCGGTCTGCGTGGGCGGCTGGTGCCGGCCACCGTGCCGCTGGCGCGGACCAAGGCGGAGATCTTCGATGATCTGGTGCTGGACACCGTCGAGACGCTGGAGCGTCGGTTCGCCAAGGAACTGGCCGGGGTGGAGTTCGCCGTCGAGGACGTCCCGCCCGACCTGAACGTCTACGACTCCGACGTGCTGGAGGACGGCGAGGTGCCGCTGGCCCGGCTGCTACCCGGGCGACCCGGCCGCCAGGAGGTTCCGCCCCGGATCGTGCTGTACCGGCGACCGCTGGAATTCCGGGCGATGGACCGGGAAGATCTCGCCGATCTGGTCCACGATGTCATCATCGAGCAGGTCGCGAACCTGCTCGGCGTCGATCCGGACGAGTTGGCCTGATCGCGCTGGCCTGACCGCGCCGGGTGGGACGGCCCCCAACCGCCCCGCCCCGCGTCGGCTCAGGCCGCCCGGCGCTTGAGCTTGCGCCGCTCCCGTTCGGAGAGTCCACCCCAGATCCCGAACCGCTCGTCGTGGCCGAGAGCGTATTCGAGGCATTCCGTCTTGACCTCGCACCGCGAGCAGATGCGCTTCGCTTCGCGGGTCGAGCCGCCCTTCTCGGGGAAGAACGCCTCCGGGTCGGTCTGCGAGCACAGGGCCCGCTCCTGCCACTCCGGCGCGTTTCCGAGCAGGTCGGCCGCCTCGAGCTGGCCGTCCATTCAGTTGCCTCCTTGTCGCGCACCGGCGTCGTCGCCGCTGCAACCCCCCACGCGAAAGGCGTGCTTTTGTCCGTCCGGTCCCTTTATCGTGCGTTCCGTGCGAACAACCCCATTCAAATTACACGCGTGTAATGCGTGCGCCGTCAAGCCAAACTTGATAATGGAGTCGCCCTCCCGACACGCGTCCCGGACGGTCGTTCGTACCACCCGGTCTCGCCCTGCCCTATCGATTCAGACCCCGGCCGAGTAACGCCCTCCCCGGCGAGTTGCCCGAGTTTTCTCCCGTGGCGCACCGAGCGCCGCCGGGGCGATCCGACTTCGCGTCGACGTGGAGAGAGCCGCTCACCAAGATCCTTTGATCTTGACGGGCAAGGCTATCCAAACTTCGTCAACCCTGCCCGCCGCGCGGGTGAGCGACGCCGCGTCCCGTCCACATTGTGGACCGGACGCGGCGGGCAGAAGCTCCAGCAGCCAGTCGGTCGACGCGGCCAAGCTGGTCGGCAGGGCGAATTCGGCGACGACGCCACCGGTCACGGTGACCGACCCGACGGGCGTGTCACTGTCCCACCAAACGGTACAGACACCGGCCGAGCCCCCGGGCGGGGCGCCGGCGGCGGTCCTCGCCGTGCCGCCGCCGGCATCGACAGATACGTCCGACGGCGGACGAAGGTTCGACGCTAGGCCGCGATGTGACCGTACGAAGTCGTACGCCTACGCGCCGGTCGACCCGCTGCCGCCGCGATGACCCGCAACTGCTCCTCGGTACGCGCCGACCCGTTGCCGGACCCGGCCATCCGCGAGATGGTCTCCTCCATCAGCGTGCCGCCCAGGTCGTTGCAGCCGCTGCGCAGCAGCTCCGCGGTGCCGGCGTCGCCCAGCTTCACCCAGGAGCACTGAATGTTGTCGATCCGGCCGTGCAACAGCACCCGTGCCATCGCGTGCACCACCCGGTTCTCCCGCCACGTCGGACCGGGCCGGGCGATGCCGGCAAGGTAGATCGGGGCGTTGGTGTGCACGAACGGCAGCGCCACGAACTCGGTGAACCCGCCGGTGCGGTTCTGCACCCCGGCCAGCACCCGGAAGTGCGCCAGCCAGTGCGCGGGGTGGTCGACGTGGCCGTACATCATCGTCGAGCTGGACCGGATGCCCAGGTCGTGGGCCGTGCTGACCACCTCCACCCAGGTGGCGGTCGGCAGCTTGCCCTTGGTGAGCACCCAGCGCACCTCGTCGTCGAGGATCTCCGCCGCGGTGCCCGGGATGGTGTCCAGTCCCGCCTCACGCAGCCCCGCCAGCCACTCTCGCACCGATACACCGGCCTTGGCGGCGGCGGTGACGATCTCCATCGGCGAGAAGGCGTGCACGTGCATCTGCGGTACCCGGGCCTTGATCGCCCGGACCAGGTCGGCGTAGATCGTCACCGGCAGCTTCGGGTCGATGCCGCCCTGGAGGCAGACCTCGCCGGCACCCGCCGCCCACGCCTCCTGCGCCCGGTCCGCGACCTGCTCCACCGAGAGCCGGTACGCGTCGGCGTCCCGTTCCCGCTGGGCGAAGGCGCAGAACCGGCAGCCCACGTAGCAGACGTTGGAGAAGTTGATGTTGCGGTTGACCACGTAGGTCACATCGTCACCCACGGCGGAGCGGCGCAGCTCGTCGGCGGTGCGACACAGCTCGTCCAGGGCCGGACCGTCCGCGCCGAACAGCGCCAGCGCGACATCGGTGTGCCGGGGCTCCAGCAGCGCGGCCGGGTCGTCGGCGGCCAACCGCAGACCGGCGCGCAGGTCGGCGTCACCGGAGCCGGCGGTGCCCTGCCGGCCAGTCCCGGCCCGGTGCACCGCCTCGGGTGCCGGGCCGCCGTCGGCTCCCGCCCGCGCCGGTGGCACGGCCGCCTTCGCGGCGATCTCCGCCCAGTCGCCGTAGACGTGGTCGAAGTCGCCCCGGCGGTCGTCCGTACGCCCCGCGGTGTCGATGGTCGCGTGCAGGTCGGTCCGCCCGCCGAAGGTCTCGTCGGGCTCCTGCCACGGCCGGCCCACCGGGCGGGCCGCCTCGACCGCCAGCCCGGTCGTCGGGTCGGCGAGCGCGGTCACGTGCGGCAGCAGCCGGGCGTCCAGCCACGGCTCACCGGCCTGGACGTACTCCGGGTAGACGGTCAACCGTTCCCGAAGCGTGAAGCCGGCCGCCGCGGTACGGGCCGCCAGTTCGTCGAGCTGTGGCCAGGGACGCTCCGGGTTGACGTGGTCCGGGGTCACCGGTGAGACGCCGCCCCAGTCGTCGATACCGGCCCGCAGCAGCAGGTCGTACTCGCCGGCGATGAGGTTCGGTGGGGCCTGGATGCGAGCCTTCGGGCCCAGCAGCACCCGCGCCACCGCCACGGTGGCCGCGAGATCGTGCAGCTCGGCGTCGGGCATCCCACGCATCGCCGTGTCCGGCTTCGCCCGGAAGTTCTGCACGATCACCTCCTGGAGGTGGCCGTACTCACGCTTGGCACGCCGGATCGCGAAGATCGCGTCGGCCCGTTCGGTGAGGCTCTCGCCGATGCCGATCAGGATGCCGGTGGTGAACGGAACGCCGACCCGGCCGGCGTCGTCGAGCACCCGCAACCGCACCGCCGGCTCCTTGTCCGGGGAACCGTAGTGCGGGCCGCCGGGCTCGGACCACAGCCGGGTGGCCGTGGTCTCCAGCATCATCCCCATGCTCGGCGCCACCGGCTTGAGCCGTTGCAGTTCCGCCCAGGAAAGCACGCCCGGGTTCAGGTGCGGCAGCAGGCCGGTCTCCTCCAGCACCGCCACGGCGCAGGCACGGACATAATCCAGAGTGGACCCGTAGCCGCGTTCGTCCAGCCACTGTCGGGCAACCGGCCAGCGCTCCTCCGGTCGGTCGCCGAGGGTGAACAGGGCCTCCTTGCAGCCCTGTTCCGCACCGGCCCGGGCGATGGCCAGCACCTCGTCGCGATCGAGGAAGGCCGCCGGCAGCCGGTGCGGCACCGTGGCGAACGTGCAGTAGTGGCAGCGGTCCCGGCAGAGGCGGGTCAGCGGAATGAAGACCTTCTTCGAGTACGTCACCACGTCGGGCCGACCGGCGTCCCGCAGACCCGCGTCACGGATCGCACCGGCGATGCCGAGCAGTTCCTCCAGGGCCGCACCCCGGGCGGTCAGCAGGGTCGACGCCTCGTCGATGTCGAGCGCCCGCCCGGTGGCGGCGCGACGCAGTGCCCGCCGTACGCCCCCGTCACCCGGCCCGCGCTCGCTCTGATCAACCATCCGCTCAGCCTATGCGCTGCCGCCCGGTCCGGCTCCGCGCCGTGGGCAACCGCACGTGGCCACGAGGACAGCGGGCCAGGCGCGGCCCGATCCCTGCGGTCGCTCAGCCGGGCTGGTCGCCCGGGTCGATCCGCTGGGTGCGGTCGGCCTCGCCGTCGCCCGGCCGGGGAACCGACGGACCGGCGTCGCCATCGCCCGGCCGCGGAACCGCCTGGGTCGGCTCGGCACCCTGGCGCGGCGAGTCTCCGGCCGGGTCGCCCTGGCGCGGCGTCCCCCCGGCCGGATCGCCCTGGCGCGGGATGCTCTGCGTCGGGTCGGCCGAGGCCGGCTGCCCGAACGGCGCTGCGGCCGGCGAGGACGGCGATGCAGACTGCGGTGGCACCGCCGGCTGACCGTGCGGCGGCCAGGTGTGCGGAGACTCCGGCGGCCCGCCGGCGGCGGGTGCCTGGCCAGCCGTGTGCCAGCCCGGCTGGCCGCCCTGACCCCCGGGGTGACCCTGGCCGCCGGCGTGACCCTGGCCCCCGGCCGGGTAGCCGCCGAACTGGCCGGAGCCGGACTGACTCGACTGCCCCGTCCCCGGGTGCACGAGGCCGGGTTGACCGGCCGGATAGCCGCCGGGCCGTTCGGCGCCCGGCCAACCACCCGGCTGGCCGGGCGGCGCCCAGCCGCCGCCCGGGTGACCGGGCTGGCCACCGAACTGACCCGGGCCTGCGGGCTGCGGCCAGCCCTGCTGCGGCGTGCCGTACAGGCCGGGCTCGGGCTTGGGGCGGGGCACGTGGTAGAGCCGCTGCCACACGCTCCACACCAGGTACGCGGCCGCCGCGAACAAGGCCACCCAGGCGACCCGGGTGAGCAGGCCGGTCATCGCGTCGAAGAGCTGCGCTTCGGCCAGCCGACCGACCACCCAGATCAGCAGGGTCAGACCGCCCAGCACGGCACTGACCGCGTACTCGATCAGTGCCACCTGCGTGATCAGTTTCGCCCGTCCGACGGTCGGGGCGAGATGGGTGGCCAGCAGCACCGCCAGCACCGGCAGGACGACCGCCTCGAGGCCGATGAAGGCGAAGAACGAGCTGGCCGCGCGGCCGGTCACCGTGCTGTATGCGCCCTGCGGGGTGAGCAGCCGGATCAGCCCCACGAAGAGGAAGACGGCGTTCGCGCCCAGGAGCACGAGGGCGACGAGTTCACGCAGCGGCCCGGTCACCTGGCGGGCCGGGGTCGGATCGGTGGGTGAGGGCTCGGCGGGGCTGGTCACGAACTCTCCCTGGGGGCGAAAGCGGACAGATGCCGACGTGAGCCTAGTCTCCCGGGGCGGTTGGCTGCCGGAGGCGTCACGTAGGCGAGGATGGGCGGATGCACATCGTGGTTCTGACCGGCGGGATCGGCGGTGCCCGCTTCCTGTCGGGGGTGCGGGCCTACGCCCGCGAGGTGGGTGCCGAGGTGACCGCGGTGGTCAACGTCGGCGACGACCTCCGGTTGCACGGGCTGCGAATCTGCCCGGACCTGGACAGCGTGCTGTACACCCTCGGCGGCGGTGCCGACCCGCAGCGGGGCTGGGGGCGCGTCGACGAGAGCTGGACGGTCAAGAACGAGCTGGCCGCGTACGGTGCCGAACCGAGCTGGTTCGGGCTGGGTGACCGGGACATCGCCACCCATCTGGTTCGCACCACCATGCTCGACGCCGGCTATCCGCTGCACCAGGTCACCGAGGCGCTGGCGGCACGCTGGCAGCCCGGCGTACGGCTGCTGCCGGCGACCGACGACCGCCTGGAGACGCACGCGGTCGTCGACATCGACGGTGGCCAGCGGGCGATCCACTTCCAGGAGTGGTGGGTACGGCACCGGGCACAGATCCCGACCCATCGGTTCGTCTTCGTGGGGGCGGAGTCGGCGAAGCCGGCACCCGGCGTCACGGAGGCGATCGCCGACGCCGACGTGCTGCTCGTAGCGCCGAGCAACCCGGTGGTCAGTATCGCGCCGATCCTGGCCGTACCGGGCCTGCGCGAGGCGGTGGCAGGCGCATCCGCCCCGGTGGTGGGCGTTTCTCCGATCATCGGTGGCGCGCCGGTGCGCGGCATGGCCGACCGCTGCCTGGCGGTCGTCGGGGTGGAGTGCACCGCTGGCGGCGTCGGCGGACTGTACGGCAGCCGGGCCACCGGCGGGCTGCTCGACGGTTGGTTGGTGGCCGAGGAGGACGCCGCAACTGTGGTGCCGGAGGTGACGGTCCGCGCGGTGCCACTGCGGATGACCGACGAGGCGGCGACGGCGGCGATGGTCCGCGCCGCGGTGGAGTTGACGTGAGACTGGAGATCCTCCCGGTGCCCGGCATCGGGCACGTGACCGAGGGTGACGACCTCGCCGTACTGATCGGAAGCGCGGCGCCCTGGCTTCGCGACGGGGACGTGCTGGTGGTGACCAGCAAGATCGTCTCGAAGGCCGAGGGTCGGCTGGTGGACGTACCCGCCGACGGCCCGGATCGGCAGGCCGTCCGGGACGAGGTGTTGGCGGCGGAGACGGTACGGGTGGTGGCATCGCGCGGTCCGACCCGGATCGTGCAGACCCGCCACGGCTTCGTGATGGCCGCCGCCGGCATCGACGCCTCCAACGTCGACAAGACCCGGCTGGTGTTGCTGCCCGAGGACCCGGACGCCTCGGCCCGCGCACTCCGCACCGGGTTGCGCGCCCGGTACGGCGTGGACGTGGCGGTCGTGGTCAGCGACACCAGCGGTCGCCCCTGGCGCAACGGGCTGACCGATGTGGCTCTCGGCGTCGCCGGCATGGGCGCCATCCGCGACCACCGGGGCGAGGTCGACCCGTACGGCAACGAGTTGGTGCTGACGCAGATGGCGGTGGTCGACGAGCTGGCCGCGGCGGGCGAACTGATCAAGGGCAAGTGCGACCAGATGCCGGTCGCGGTCATCCGCGGTTACCTGACGCCACCGCTCTCAGGCGATGGCGAGGGTGCCCGGGTCCTGGTTCGGGACGCCTCGATGGACCTGTTCTCGCTCGGCACCGCCGAGGCGACGGCGGCCGGGTTGGCGGCCGCCGCCACCCTGCCGGACCAGCCGGGGGAAGCCGCGCCCGACCCGGCCGCGGTCGACCGGGCGATCGCCTCGGTCGCCGATGTGATCGCGCCCGGCACGGTCTTCACCCACGTGACCGACGAGGTACGCGCTGCGCTGGTCCCCATCGTGCCGGGTTGGCCGGCCCACGCGACCGGCCTGGTGCTCTGTTCCCCACCCACCCCCGTAGGCCCGTTCCAACTGGTCCGCTTCGGCACCGACGTGCAACGCCTGCGCACCGCCCTCGCGGCAGCAAACCTCCCCACCCAACTCCTCCCCCCACCCAACGGCACCACCGCCGCCGCCACCCTCGCCCTCTGACACCGCCCTCTGGCGGGCGGGTCAGGGCGCGACGCACACCACCAGCACCCGTACGCTGGCACGGACGAGAGGAGCGGCAGTTGTCGACGCCCCGAATGGTGGACGAATCCCCGCGCGGCGACGCGGACTGGACGGCACTGCACGCCGACGCGGTGGCGGTTCTCCGCGGCTGGATACCGACCAGCCCGGATGCGGCGGTGGCCCGGGACCGTACCCTCGGCCTGCTCGACGCCGGGCCGATCGCGATGGGCCGCGAACACCGGGCCGGACACGTCACCGCGAGCGCATTGGTGTTCGACGCGACCGGCACCCGGGTGTTGCTCTGCCTGCACGGGAAGTTCCACAAGTGGGTGCAGTTGGGCGGGCACTGCGAGCCCGGCGACCGGACGCTGGCCGGCGCGGCGTTGCGGGAGGCCACCGAGGAGTCGGGCGTCACCGGTCTGCGAATCGATCCGATGCCGATCGACGTGGACGTGCACCCGGTGGCCTGCCAGGGCGGCTCACTGCACCACGACGTGCGCTTCGCCGTGTTCGCTCCTGCGGGGGCGACGGAACGGGTCAGCGCGGAGTCCGAGGCGCTCGGCTGGTTCCCACCTGATCGCCTGCCACATCCGCTGGCTGGCGGCACGGCCCGGCTCGTCACGCCGGGCCTGGCAGCCTTCAGACGAGCCTGTCTTCACCCCGTCTCTTGAGCTCGTCCACGATCGACTTCACGTCCTGAGCGCGGTCACGCGGGCAGACCAGCAACGCGTCCTCGGTGTCGACCACGATCAGGTCCCGTACACCGACGGCGGCCACCAGCCGGCCGGCCTGCGGCGCCACCACCAGGCCGCTGCTGTCGTGCAGCAGCACCTCGGGCTTGGCGTCGCCGGTGAGCACCACGTTGCCGTCGGCGTCCGCCGGCAACACCTCGCCGAGGGTGTGGAAGTCACCCACGTCGTTCCACCGGAAGTCACCGGGTACGGTGGCCACCCGGCCGGCCTCGGCAGCGCCCTCCATCACCGCGTAGTCCACGGAGATCTTCGTCAGCGTGGGCCAGACCGTCCCGAGCACGTCGTCCTGTTCCTCGGTGCCCCACGCCGCCGCGATCGCCGTGACCCCCGAGTGCAGGTCGGGCTGCTGACGGGCCAGCTCGGCGAGAAACGCCGACACCCGCCAGACGAACATGCCGGCGTTCCAGAGGTAGTGGCCCGACCGCACGTACGTCTCGGCCACCTCCGCGCTCGGCTTCTCCTTGAACTCGACCACCGGGCGCATCGGCCCGCCATCGACGGGGTCGCCGGTCCGCAGGTATCCGTAGCCGGTCTCCGGCCGGGTCGGGGTGATCCCGACCGTCATCAGCAGCCCCTGCTCCGCACCCCGAACCGCCGCCAGGACGGTGTCCACCCAACGCTGAGGGTCACCGATCAGGTGGTCGGCGGCGAACGATCCCATGACGGCGTCCGGATCGCGTACGGCGATCACCGCCGCGGCCAGCGCGATGGCGGCGCAGGAGTCCCGGGGCGACGGTTCGACCAGAATGTTCTCCTCCGGCAGACCGGTCAGTTGGCGGGCCACGGCCGCGGCGTGCGCGACCCCGGTGACCACCATGGTGCGTTCAGGGGTGGTCAGTGGCCCCAGCCGATCGACCGTCGCCTGGAGCAGCGACGCGGACGTGCCGGTGAACGGGTGAAGAAATTTGGGATGGCCGGCGCGGGACAGCGGCCACAACCGTGTGCCGCTGCCACCAGCCGGAATAACGACATAGATCACCAGGACATCATGCCCGAACCACCCGGACCGGGCGCCTCGGTTGCCGACCTCAGGTCCGCGCCCTGGTCCACGCCGCGATGTGCACCTCGGCGCTGGACCCCCAGGTGAACTCCTTCGCCCGGTCGAAGCCGGCCTTGGCCAGCGACAACCGGCGCGGCTCGTCGTCGAGCAGCGCGGCCAGGTCCGTGGCGATCTGGTCCGGATCCTCGCTGGTGTACGCGACCGCGTCGCCGCCGACCTCGGGCAGCGACAGCCGGGGGGTGGTGAGCACCGGGGCGGCGCACGCCATCGCCTCCAGGATGGGCAACCCGAACCCCTCGCCGTAGGAGGGGTACGCGGCCACCAGGGCACCGCCGAGGAAGCCCGGCAGGTCGCCGTAGCGCAGGTAGCCGGGACGCAGCAGCCGCAGATGCGAGGGCACCTCGGCCACCGCGCGGTCGATGTCGTCGTCGTGCCCCTGCCCGCCGGCCACCACCAGTGCGGGCGGGTCCTGCCGGTCGGCGACCGCCCGGACCCAGCCCCGGATCAGGTTCGGCACGTTCTTGCGGGGCTCCTTGGCACCGAGGAACGCGACGTAACTGCTGCCGCCGAGCCCCAGGCGGGCCCGGACCCGGGCCTTCTCCTCGTCGCCGGGCGCGTGGAAGGCGTCGTGGTCCACGCCGTGGTAGGCCACGTCGATCCGGGTCGGGTCGGCGTCCAGCAGCCGGATCAACTCGTCGCGGGTGGCCTTGCTGGGCACGATCACCCGGTTCGCCCGCCGCAGCGAGGTCTTGATGGCGCTGCGGAAGAACGTCCGGCGGGACTTGTCGTAGTGCTCCGGCTCGGTGAAGAACGTCGCATCGTGCACCGTCACGGTCACCGGACAACCGGCCCGCAGCGGGCAGGTGTAGAAGGGCGAGTGCAGCACCTCTGCACCGACCTGTTGGGCGAGCAGCGGCAGGCCGGTCTGTTCCCAGGCGAGCCGGGCCGGCCGGTGCGCGACCGCGGCCGGCGCCGGGATGATCTCCGCGGAGGGCAGCTTCCGGCGGTAACGCTCAAGATCGGTGCGAAGGCTGACCACCACCAGGTCCACCGCCGATCCGCACACCTTGCCGAGGGCGCCGAGCAGACCATCGACGTATCTACCGACGCCGCCGCGATCGGCGGGAACACTCGTGGCGTCGATGAGCACGCGGGGCGGGCGACCGGCGGTCACGGGGCGACTCCTTGCGGTGGCGGGACTGTGGGGAACGACACTCCGGCAAGCCTACGCCGGAGCCCGGCACGGACGCTGACTGCGACCCGACGGTACGCCGACTTGTCGCTGTCATCGAGTACGGCCGCCGGGCGCGTATCGTTCGCGCCGATGGCCGACAACATTGCCCGGGTCTTCACCGACGTGATCGCGACCGACCCGAACCGCCCACTGCTGACCTGGTACGACGACGCCTCCGGCGAACGCACCGAGCTTTCCGGAGCGACCCTGGCGAACTGGGTGGCCAAGACCGCCAACCTGCTCGTCGACGAACTGGCTCTCGGGCCGGGCGGCACCGCGGCGGTGCTGCTGCCGCCGCACTGGCAGTGCGCTGCCGTGCTGCTCGGCTGCTGGTCGGCCGGGTTGACGGTTCGGCCGACCGGATCGCCGGACGCCGACCCGCCGGGCGAGGTGGACGTGCTCTTCGCCGCCGCCGACCGGGTCGCCGAGGCCGACGCCTGGTCGGCTGCCGACCGGTACGCGCTGGCGTTGCACCCGTTCGCGCTGCCGCTGCGGGAGGTACCGGCGGGCTTCGCCGACTACATCACCGAGGTACGCGCGCACGGCGACCACTTCACGGCGTACCCTCCGGGCGGGCCGAACCACACCACGCTGCGTGCCCGGGCCATCGCCCGCGCCGTCGAACTCGGCATCTCCCCGGGTGACCGGCTCCTCGTGGACGTCGACCGCCACCCGGACCCGCTCGACTGGCTGCTGGCCCCACTCAGCGCGGGTGCCACCCTGGTGCTCTGCGCCCACCCGGATCAGGCCCGCCTGGCCGACCGCCAATCGACGGAACGCATCACCCACACCCTGCCCTGATCGGGGGCGGGTCAGGCGGTGGGGCGGTCCGGGGCACGGTGTCGGGCCAGGGTGGCGAAGGCGGCCAGGGACTCGGGGTTGGCCAGGGCACCCTTGGCCGCCGCCTGGTCGACCGGGGTACCGGTGAGGATCTTCTTGACCGGCACCTCGAGTTTCTTCGCCGACAGGGTGCGCGGCACCGCGCGGACCTGGTGGATCTCGTCGGGTACGTGCCGGGGGGACAGCGCGGTTCGCAGCTCGCGGCAGATCGTCCGGCGCAACTCGTCGTCGAGCGTCACTCCCTCGGCGAGCACCACGAACAGCAGCAGCTCACCGGCACCGCCCTCGTCGTCCTCCAGGTGCACCACCACCGAGTCGACGACCTCGTCCAGCCCCTCCGCGACGGAGTAGAACTCGGCGGTGCCGAGCCGCACGCCGCCCCGGTTCAGGGTGGCATCGGAGCGGCCGGTGATGACGCACCCGCCCCGGGAGTTGATGGTGATCCAGTCCCCGTGCCGCCACACCCCGGGATAGACGTCGAAGTACGCCTCCCGGTAGCGGACCCCGTCGGGGTCGTTCCAGAAACCTACCGGCATGCTCGGCATCGGCTCGGTGATCACCAGCTCGCCCAGCTCCCCGATGACCGGGCTGCCATCCGGGGAACGGGCCTCCACCTTGGCGCCCAGGGCCCGACAGGCGATCTCACCGGCGTGCACCGGCAGCAGCGGGACACCGCCGACGAAACCGGTGCAGACGTCGGTGCCGCCGGACAGCGACTGAAGCTGAAGGTCGCTACCGACCGTGTCGTACACCCAGGTGAAGCCCTCGACGGGCAGCGGCGCGCCGGTGGAGCCGAGGCCGCGCAGCGCGGAGAGGTCGGCGATCTCGCGCGGGACCAGCCCGGCCTTACGGCAGGCCAGCAGGAACGGTGCCGAGGTGCCGAAGTAGGTGGTGCCGGTCCGCTCGGCCAGCCGCCACATCGCGCCCAGGTCGGGATGGCCGGGGTTGCCGTCGAACAGCACGATGGCCGCGCCCACCGCCGGCCCGGAGACCAGGAAATTCCACATCATCCAACCGGTGGTGGTGAACCAGAAGAACCGGTCCGCGGGGCCGAGGTCGTGGTGCAGGGCGAGCATCTTCAGGTGCTCCAGCAGGATGCCGCCGTGTCCGTGCACGATCGGCTTGGGCAGCCCGGTGGTGCCGGAGGAGTAGAGCACGTACAGCGGATGGTCGAACGGCACCGGGGTGCAGGCCAGCGGTTCGTCGGTGTCGGCCGCCAACTCCGCCCAGGCCAGTGCCCCGTCTGCCGGCGGACCGCCGGGGTCGAGGTAGGGAATCGAGACGGTGCGCCGCAGCGACGGGAGCGCGGCCCGGATCGCGGCCACCTCGGCGCGCCGGTCGACCGGCTTGTCGCCGTAGCGGTAGCCGTCCACGGCGACCAGGATCTTCGGCTCGATCTGCTGCCACCGGTCGGTGACGCTGCGGGTGCCGAACTCCGGCGCGCAGGACGAGAAGATGGCGCCGAGGCTGGCGCTGGCCAGCATCAGCACGTACGTCTCGGGGATGTTCGGTGCGTACGCGGCCACCCGGTCGCCGGTGGTGACGCCGAGCCGGCGCAGTCCGGCGGCGACCCGGCGGACCTGCTCGCGCAGATCCCCGGCGGTGAGGGTGACCGGCGGCCGGGTCTGCCCGTGTGCCACGACCACCGGCTCGTCGTCGGCCCGGCCCGGCATCCGCAGCACGTTCTCGGCGTAGTTGAGCGTGGCGCCGGGAAACCACCGGGTGCCCGGCATGTCCCGGTCGGTCAGGGTGGCGGTCGGCGGGGTGTGCGCGACGACGCCGAAGTGGTCCCAGATCGACCGCCAGAAGGCGGCCAGGTCGGTGACCGACCACCGCCACAGCGCGTCGTAGTCGGTGAACGTGAGCCCCCGGTGCTCGGCGAGCCACCGCAGGTAAGCCCCGATCCGGGACCGCTGGAGCACGTCCGCCGGTGGCGTCCACAGCACGTCCGTCACTGGTCCACTCCTCCCCTGGCCCGGCACGACGCTGTGCGGTGGGCCGTGGCGCCATCTTGCCCTACCTCGAAGCGCCATTGTCCGCACCCGACCCCTGCCGGCGCATGTGCCCGCCCCACACCCCCTGGACCCGAACAGTGTGGCCGAGACGCAGAAAGGGCTGCCGGCGGTCGGAGGAGGTCAGGTCTCGCTCCGGGCCGCCTGGATGGCCTGGCGGCGGGCCAGCCGGTGGGCGCGGCGGATCTCCGCCTCCCGCCAGCGCCGCTCGTCCTGCGGCGTCTCCGGCAGCACCGGACGCACCGGCCGGGGCGCGCCGCCCACCTCGACCCCGACGAAGACGAGGTACGCGGTGGCCACCCGCACCGGCAGCTCGTCGGCCGAGTCCCAGCGCTCGGCCATCACCCGGACGCCGACCTCCATCGAGGTCTGCCCGGTCCAGTTCACCTGGGCGTACGCGTGCACCAGGTCGCCCACCCGGACCGCCTCCGAGAAGACGATCTCGTCGATCGCGGCGGTCACCGCCGTGCCGCCGCTGTGCCGCGCCGCCGCCGCGCCGGCCACGTCGTCGACGAACTTCATCAGCACTCCGCCGTGCACCGTTCCGTACAGGTTCACGTCGACTGCGGTCATGATCCGACTGAGGGTTACCAGGGAGTACGAGGTCGGCTTGCCCGGCAGGGCGGTGGCGGGGTGCTCGGTCATGTCGGAAACGGTACGGTGCGCGGATGCGACATCTGTGGAGCTTCCTCGCAGGGCTGGTGGTGGTGCCGGTCACCTGGGTGCTGATCACCCTCGGTCAGCACGGGTCGGCCGGCACCGTCAACCGGTGGGTGGAGATCGGCACCTCCAACACGGCCAACCTCATCGAACCGGCCGTGTACCTCGCGGTCGGCGGCATCGTGCTGGGCCTGCTCGGCACGCTGCGCGTCTCACCGCTCGGCCCGCTGGTGGCCGGGCTGCTGCTGGTCACCCCGTACGTCGGGCTGTTCATCGCGCCCTTCCAGGTGCGCGAGCGCATCCCGTCCGGCTGGGAGTTTCTCGGCGACCCGCTGCCGCTGGGGCTGCCGGTGGAGAACGGCACACTCTTCCTGATCGGCATGCTGCTGCTGATCGCGACGTTCAGCGGGCAACGCTGGCGGCGGTGGCCGGTCGTGGTGCCGCAGCCGGCACCGGCGACCCCCGACGCGACGGCACCGGACCAGACGTTGACCGACTGGTCACCCGGCCCGTCAGCGGAACGGGACACCGTGCCGCTGAGCCTGGGCTATCCGGATCCGGATTCGACACCGACCGAGCCGCTGCCCCGGCGTACCGGAGGCGGGTCGCCCTGGTCGGCGCCGCCGGGCAACCTGCCCCGACGCGACGACGCCACCAGCTGATCCCGGCAACTCCGATGGTGCCTCTGCCCGACCGGCAACCGGGCGGGCGGAGGCGAGCCGTTAGGCGTTACTGTCTGGCTACCCTCTGGCCCGCGTGGCGTTCAAAGGCTCTGCCTGGAGACGGAGGGGCATGACCAGCGCGGTCCGTCCCTGGCAGCCAGGAGGTTTGACAGAGCATGAGCGTGTCGGAATTCATGGTATTCGCGGGATCAGCCAGTCGAAACCTTGGACGTGCGATCGCCGACCGGCTCGATGTCGAGTTGGGATCCTCCGAAGTGCTTCACTTCTCCGAGGGAAACCTTTTCGTCAGAGTGCTGGAAAACGTCCGGGGGCGGGACATCTTCATCGTGCAGGGCACCGCCTTCCCGGCGAATGACAACTTCATGGAGTTGCTCTTCTGGATCGACGCCTTGAAGCGAGCCAGCGCCGCGTCGGTGACCGCCGTGATTCCGTACTTCAGTTACGCCAAGGGTGACAAGAAAGACGAACCGCGGGTGTCCATCCGTGGACGGGTGTGCGCCGATGCCATCGCTGCGGCGGGAGCGGACCGAGTCGTCACACTCGACCTGCACACTCCCCAGGTACAAGGATTCTTCAACATCCCGGTCGATGATCTCTACTCGTTGCCGGTGCTCTGCGACGCCATCGCGACGCGCAACTTTCACGATCTCGTGGTGGTCGCTCCGGACGCTGGATACGCCAAGAAGGCACGGCAGTGGGCAAATCGCCTGCAGGTGCCCACTGCCATCGCCGACAAGCGACGCGTCGACCACAGCGAGACCGCAGAGATCGTCGAGCTGATCGGCTCCGTGGAGGGCCGGACGGCGCTTATCGTCGATGACTTCACCATCAGCGCGGGCACTGTTGTCGACGCCGCACGCGTGTTGGTTGAGCGGGGCGCGTCTACGGTTTACGCGGCAGTCAGTCACGCTCTGCTAACCGAGGTTGCGAATGAACGGCTCGACGACAGCCCGATCGAGTGCCTGTTCACGACCGACAGTGTGGAGACCCAGCCCACCAAACTTTCGGACAAGGTCCAGGTCGTCAGCGTGGCCGGGCTGTTCGCCGAAGCCATTTACCGCATCTCGGCACGGGAGAGCATCTCGGTGCTCTTCGAGTAGGCCTCTCAGTCCTTGAGCAGTTGGCGGGCCATCACGATGCGCTGCACCTGGTTCGTACCCTCGTAGATCTGGGTGATCTTGGCGTCCCGCATCATCCGCTCGACGGGGTAGTCACGGGTGTAGCCGTAGCCGCCGAGCAACTGCACCGCGTCGGTGGTGATCTCCATCGCGGCGTCCGAGGCGAAGCACTTGGCCGCCGCGCCGAAGTAGGTCAGATCGGCGTCGCCGCGCTCGGACCGGCCGGCCGCCGCGTACGTCAACTGCCGGGCCGCCTCCAGCTTCATACCCATGTCGGCGAGCATGAACTGCACGCCCTGGAACTCGGCGACCGCCTTGCCGAACTGCTTGCGCTCGGCGACGTAACCCTTGGCGTAGTCGAGCGCACCCTGCGCGATGCCCACGGCCTGGGCGGCGATGGTGACCCGGGTGTGGTCCAGCGTCTTCATCGCGGTGGCGAAGCCGGTGCCCTCGGCGCCGATCATCCGGTCCACCGGGATCCGGACGTTGTCCAGGTAGACCTCGCGAGTCGGGGAGCCCTTGATGCCCAACTTCTTTTCCGGCGCGCCGAAGCTCACCCCCGGATCGGACTTCTCGACCACGAAGGCGGAGATGCCCCGGGACCGGGCGGCGGGGTCGGTCGCCGCGAAGACGGTGTAGAACTCCGAGACACCGGCGTTGGTGATCCAGCGCTTCACCCCGTTGAGCACCCAGTGATCGCCGTCTCGTACCGCCCGGGTGGTCATCGCGGCCGCGTCGCTGCCCGCCTCCGGCTCGGAGAGGCAGTACGAGAACATCGCCTCACCGCCGGCGAGCGGCGTCAGGTACCGGCGCTTGAGATCGTCTGAGCCGGAAAGCAGCAGCGGCATCGTGCCCAGCTTGTTCACCGCCGGGATCAGCGAGGATGAGGCGCAGGCCCGGGCGACCTCCTCGATCACGATTGCCGTGGCCAGCGCGTCCGCGCCGGCCCCGCCGTACTCGACCGGGATGTGCGGCGCGTGGAAGTCGGCGGCACGTAGCGCGTCGTAGGACGCCTTCGGGAACTCACCGGTCTCGTCCGCCTCGGCGGCGTGCGGAGCCACCTTGGCCGCACAGACCTCACGGACCGCTTCCCGGATCGCCTCGTGCTCCTCCGGCAGGCGGTATGCGTCGAACGACTGCTCTGCGGCCATGTCGGCCCCTCCCCTTCACCGCTACCATGCGCAGTCTGTAACGTCGCCTGGACGCCCACCACGCAGACTGAAGGATAACGACCACAGTTCAGGTGATGTTACCGGCGCGTAGGCTGGGCCATGACGAAGCCCCGACGCCGCTGGGCGATGATGGAACCCAGCAGACGACCCACCCCTGCGGCGCCCGCCCTGGCACCGCAGCGGAACGCGACGCAGCCACGCGGCGCCAGTGCGAGCGGAGAAGACAGGCGTGACCATCCCGTACCCGAACACCCAGCCGGTGCCCGCCATCGCGGCGGTCACGCCCCCCTCGGGTGCCTCTCGGCCCCGGGTGACCTTCCTGGGCACCGGATACCTCGGCGCGACCTACGCCATCTGTTACGCCGAGCTCGGCTACGAGGTGCTCGGCTTCGACGTCGACGCCGACAAGATCGCCAAGCTCAACGCTGGCGAGGTGCCGATCCACGAGCCCGGCCTGGACGAGCTGCTGCGGCGCAACCTGGCCGCCGGGCGGCTTCGGTTCAGCACCGACATCGCCGAGACCGCCGACTTCGGTGACGTGCACTTCATCTGCGTCGGCACCCCCCAGCGGGCCGACGGGATGGGCGCCGACCTGTCGTACGTCGAGGCGTCGGTCACCGGCCTGGCCCAGCACCTGACCCGCAAGGCGCTGATCGTCGGCAAGTCCACCGTCCCGGTCGGCACCGCCGAGTGGGTGGAACAGCTCGTCGGCAAACACAGCCCGGCCGACCTCGGCGTCGAGGTGGCCTGGAGCCCCGAGTTCCTCCAGGAGGGCTTCGCCGTCGACGACGTGCTGCGGCCCGACCGCATCGTCGTCGGCGTCAAGAGCGAATGGGCAAACGGCATGCTCTACGCCGCCCACAAGGGTGTGTTCGATCTCGCCGCCACCGAGGACCGGGAAGTACCTCTCGTCGTCACCGACTTCGCCACCGCCGAGCTGGTCAAGGTCGCCGCGAACGCCTTCCTCGCCACCAAGATCTCCTTCATCAACGCCATGGCCGAGGTCTGCGAGGCCTCCGGCGGCGACGTCACCCAACTCGCGAAGGCCATCGGCTACGACCCGCGCATCGGCAACCGCTTCCTTCAGGCCGGCCTCGGCTTCGGCGGCGCCTGCCTGCCCAAGGACATCCGCGCCTTCCAGGCCCGGGCCCAGGAACTCGGAGCCGGCGAAGCCCTTCGCTTCCTGCACGAAGTCGACCTGATCAACCTGCGTCGTCGTACCCGCGTCCTGAACCTCGCCGCCGACCTGCTCGGCCGCCGCTCCGGCCCGGCCGGCCCGGACCTGTCCGGCACCCGCATCGCGGTGCTCGGCGCCACCTTCAAACCCAACACCGACGACGTACGCGACGCCCCCGCCCTCGCCGTCGCCGCCCTGCTACACAAGGCCGGCGCCAACGTGCACGTCCACGACCCCCAGGGCATGGAGAACGCCCGCCGGGCGGTACCGGAACTCACCTACGAACCCGACATGGCCGAGGCGGTGACCGGCGCCGACCTGGTCTGCGTCCTCACCGAGTGGGCCGACTTCCGCAACGCCGACCCCGGTCACCTCGGCGACCTCGTCGCCGGCCGCCGCATCGTCGATGCCCGCAACTGCCTCGACCCCGTGCTGTGGACCCAGGCCGGCTGGGAGTACCGGGGCATGGGGCGACCCTGATCGCGCCGTTCGGTGGTGTCGGCGCTTGACCCGCCGACAACTGTCGAATTCCCGGCTCGCTTTGGGCATGCTGCGACAGTGGGAATCCACAGTGCGGGTGAAGGGGTGTCGTGGCGAACTTTCAGTGCCCTTCGTGTGGCCGGAAGATCAAGCCGGCGGTTCGCTGCCCGCACTGCGGCGCGCACCAGCCACAGTGGGCCGATCACCTGTCGGAGATCGAACGGTCCATCGCGGAGTTGAAGGCCCGCGAGGCCGCCATCGCCCGCGAGCAACGGCAGCTCGCCGCGAAGATGCAGGCCGCGCTCTTCCAGCGGGACATCCTCTCGCACGCCGGTAGTCAGGGTGACGAGCGAGTCCGGCAGGCCGCCCGCCCCCGCCGCGTGCTACGTCGTCGGCCGCCACGACGACCCACGTCCGAGGACGCCTCGCCACCCCGCGACGGTGCGACTCCGCCGCCCCGGGTCCCCCGGCAGGGTGCCGGGGCCCAGGAGCCACCGCCACCGACCGAACCCGTCTGGTTGGACGCCGACGACCCGGAGCACCCACCGGAAGCCTCCTCACGGGAGGTCCAGAACATCCCGCTCGGCCTCAGCGCGCTGCTGCTCGGCGTCGCCGCCGTGGTGTTCGCCGTGGTCGCCACCAGCTCGATGGACGCGTTGGCCCGACTCGGCATCCTGCTGCTCGCGACGGTACTGATGCTGCTCGCCCCGCCGGTGCTGGTCCGGCGCGGGTTGACCTCCACGGCCGAGACCATCGCCGCGGTGGGACTGCTCCTGGTGCCGCTCGCCGGGTACGCGTTGTGGGCCGTGGACCGGATCGGCAACGGCGGCGCCTCCGGTGCCGTCTTCGCTGGCGTGATCTTCGCGGTCACCGCTGCCGTCTCGGTCGGCTACGCCGGGTGGACCAGGCTGCGCGCACCCCGGTTCGCCACCGTGCTGGCTGCCCAGCCGGTGGTGCCGCTGCTGGCGTACGACCGGATCACCGGCCCGGCGGGTTGGGCGCTGGTGCTGACCGTGGTCGCGCTGCTCGACCTGTGGCTGGTCCGCTCGCCGGTCACCGTGGAGCAGTCCCGCACCGACGGCATGGACGACTCCGGCCGGTCGGCAACGCACTGGCAGCGGACCGCCGAGGAGAGCCGGGCCGACCGCAGGCCGGAGGCGGCGCCGGAGGAGGGCGGCGAAGTGCTGGACCTCAACGTCGGCGACACCGCGACCGCACCGAGCCGACCGGTGCCCGGGCTGGGGGTACTGACCTGGGTGCTGCACGGGGTGGCGGTCGCGCTCGCCCTGGCGTACGCGGTGACCGCCCTGCTGCGGACCACCACCGTGCCGGGCGCGGCCGGCGCCGGCCTGGTGCTCCTCCTCGCCGCCACGGTCTGCCTGGCCGGAACGCTGGTGCTCCGCCACCCACCCCTGCCGGACCTGGGGGCGGGCGTGTTCACGCTGGCCGTCATCGGTGCCCTGGGACGAATCGCCGCGGTGGCGCTGCCCGGTCGGGCCCTGCTGCTGATCGCGGCGGTCATCACGGTCACCGGTCTGGCGGTCCGGGCGGTACCCGAGTCCGCCCGCCGGGGACCGCAACTGGCCTCCGCGGTGGCGCTCACGGTCAGCGGGGTGGTGGTCGCCGGCAGCGCGCTGCGCGCCGGAGTCGCCCCCGTCCAGGCTGCGCTGCCGGCGTGGGCGGTGGACCTCGATCGGTACCCGGCCGAGCTGGCCGCCGCCGTGGGACCGGCCGCCTGGCAGCTCGCCGCCAGCGCCTTCCTGCTGACCGTGGCCGCGGTGCTGGCCCTGCCGCCGGAGATCCGCCGCGAGTTCGCGGTGACCGGTGCGGCGCTCACCGCGCTTACCGTACCGGCCTCCTTCGGGCTGGCCTGGACGTTGGCGCCGTGGCCGATGGTGCTGGCGGCGATCGGTATCGGGGCCGCTGGCCTCTCCGCGCGTACGCCCCGCGCTGCGCTGGCGCACGCCATTGCCGCCGCCGTGGTCGGGCTGGTCGGCGCGGGCGCGGCCCTCGCCCGGCCGGCGCTGACCGCCGCCGTGCTGATCACCCTCGTCGTGGCCGGTGCGCTGATCGCCGCCGCTCCCCGGATCCGGCTCGCCCCGGCAGCGGCGGACAGTGTCTCCGCCTGGGCCGCCGGAGGTGCCGCCTTCGCGCTGCCCGGAGCGGTGGCCGCCTTCGTGGCGGCCACCCTGCCGGTAGACACCACGCCGACCCCGGCGAGCCTGCGCGAGGCGACCGTACCGGTGCTCGCGGCCAGCTTCCTCGCCTGCTGTGTCACGCTCGGCTACGCGGCCCTCGTGCAGGTGTCGCGACGTCAGATCCCGGTACCGCTGTCGGTGGGGACCGTTCTGGGCGCGTTGGTGGTCGCCGCGGCCGGCTTCGGCGCACCGGGCGCCACGGTGGCGGACGCCTGGGTCGGGGCGCTGCTGCTGGTCTCCGCGGTGCTGCTCTATCTGGCTCCGTCGATCGACACCGGTCGCCGCTCCGATCTCACCCTGGACGGTTCCGACCTGGCGGCCGCCGCGGTGACCGCCACGCTGGTCGCCACCCTGCTCCGGGTCGGCACCGTGCTCGCGCCGAGCGGGCAGCTCGCCGTCGCCGCCGCGCTGGTCCTGGTGGTCGCCGTGGCCGCCCGGGCGATGCCGGAGGAGTGGCGACGAGGGCCGGTGCTCGGCCTCGCTGTCGGTGGGGTGCTGATCGGGCTGCTGGCCGGCTGGATGGCGTTGCGCGGCGGCCTCGGCGTGCTGGCCACCCCCGGCCCGATCTGGAACGGTGACCTGAGTGGTTGGCCGGCCGCGCCGACCGGCGGTACGACCTGGCAGGGACCGATCGCCCTGGTGCTGCTCGCGGTCGCGGCCGGCATCCTGCTGCCACCGCCGTGGCGCTGGGACGTGGCCGGCGTGGCGGTCGTGCTCGCCACCATCGGCGCTCCCGCCGCCTTCGAGTTGCCCTGGTGGTCGCCGGTCCTGATCGGCGGCATGGTCGCCACCATCTTCGGGATGGCCGCGGTCGCCACGATCGAGCCCCGGGCGGCACTGTCCCGGATCACGGTGGCCGGGGTGGTCGCGCTGCATGCGGCCGGCGCCGGCCTGGTGCGGCCGTGGACGACCGCGCTGGCCCTGGGCAGCATCGTCCTGATCGGCGGGGTGGTGGCCGCGCTGGCCCGTCAGATGGCCGAGCCACTGGTCGATGACATCGAGGCGGAGGGCATGCCGCCGCACCTGGCGCAGATCGGTGGCGCGGGGGCGTGCGCGGCGCTGTTGGCGCTGCCGGGTGCCACCGCCGCCGTCGCCGTCGAGTTCGGTCATGACCCTCAGGTGGTGCTCACCGCCGGCCTGGCCGCATCCAGTCTCGGCCTGGCCGCGGTGGCCGCGGCCCGTCGGCAGGTTCCCCAGTACCTGCCCTGGGCCAGCGCCGGGGTGGTCGGCGGGGCGAGCGTGACCGCGCTCGCCGCCGTACCGATCGCCCTGCCTGTCGGGGTGTACGCCGCGGCGGCGGCCCTGCTCGGTGTGCTCGCCGAACTCGTCCGAGGGGCGACCGAGCCGCCGGTCGGCGCGGCCCAACCGGTGCGCCGCTGGACGGTGCTGCTCGACGGGGCGCTGCGCCGCCTACCCGACGACGACCGACGCCGGTGGCGGGTGAGCCCGGCCGCCGGCGCGCTGGCTGCCGCCGCCCTGCCGACCGTCCTGGCCCTGGTCTCCATCGCCCCGGCGCTGATCGCGGCTCTCGTCGACCCGCATCGCACCGTCGGCCGGATCTGGCAGGGGCCACCGGCGGCCCTGCTGGCCCCGCCTCCGGCGGCGGTCAACCCGACCCATGTGCTCACCGCGCTGTTGCTCACCGCGACGGCAGCGCTGGCCGCCACCGGGTTCAGCGGCGGTCGCCGGTCCCGGGCGGTGCCGGTGGTGCTGCCCGGCGCCGCAGTCACCCTGCTCATCGCCCCGATCGCGCTGGGCGGCGGCTGGCCGGCGAGCACCCTGTCCGCGCTGGCGGTGTTCACCATCTCGATGCTGGGGCTGGCGCTGACGCCGCCGCCGGCCCTGGTGGAACGAGCTCGTTCGTTGCGGCTGGCCCGGGTCCTGGTCTTCCTGATCGGGCTGGCGGCGGGCGGGGCCGGCCTCGCCGGCAGCCTCGCCACCCGGGAGTTGACCCTGTTCACTCTCGGCGGTGCGGTCGGGGTCGGACTGGTGGCCGCCCTGTACGGCCTCACCTCCCGGGCCCGTCTGCTCGGTTGGTTGTTCGCCTCGCTGATGGCGCAGCTGTTCGTGCTCACCGCTGGTCTGGTGGCCGGGCTCGCCCCGGTCTGGTCGGCGTTCGGGGTGCTGGCGGTCGGCGCGGCGTTGCAGGTCTTCTCCGCCACGCTGCCCCGGCTCCGCCGTCCGGAGGCGCGCCGCGAGGCGGCGACCGTGGAGTGGAGCGGCCACGCCGCCGCGCTGATCGCGCTGGCGCTGGCCTTCGACTCGCCTCGGCACATCGCCGCACTGCTCGCCGCCTGGGGTGCGGTCCTCGGTCTCGCGGCGACCCGGCCCGGCCGCCGGCCGGCGGAGCGACGGGTTCTGTTCTGGGCGGTGGTGCTCTGCGAGATCACCGCCTGGTGGATCCTCATGCGGGTCGCCGACGTGGCCCTACCCGAGGCGTACACTCTGCCGTTCGCCGCGCTGGCACTGCTGGTCGGGGTGCTGGAGCTACGCCAGCGCACCGACCTGAGCAGTTGGGTGGCGTACGGGCCGGCGCTGCTCGCCGCCTTCGTGCCGACCCTGGCGATCGTGCTGGCCACCGATTCGAGCACGATCCGCCAGGTGCTGCTGCTGCTCAGTGCGGTGGCGGTGCTGGTCTTCGGCTCGATGACCCAGCAGCAGGCGCCGATCATCGTCGGTGCGGTGGTCACCGCCATCGCGGCCGTGCACGCGCTGTTCAGCCTCGGACCATGGCTGGCACTGATCCCGGTCGGCTTCCTGCTGCTGATTCTCGGCGCCAGTAACGAACGCCGACGCCGCGCCCAGGAACGCCTCCAGACGGCGCTCCGCGGCATGCGCTGAGTGGCGTCAGGCCAGGGAGGCGCGGAGTGCGGCGTCCTTCTCGGCGACCAACTGCTCCAGGTCGGCCTGGTAGGCCGACATCCGGTCGAGCAGGGCCCGGTCGGCGGCGGCCAGGATCCGGACGGCGAGCAGCCCGGCATTGCGGGCGTTGCCGATGGACACCGTCGCCACCGGCACTCCGGCCGGCATCTGCACGATGGACAGCAGTGAGTCGATGCCGTCGAGGTGCTTCAGCGGCACCGGTACGCCGATCACCGGCAACGGGGTCACCGACGCGACCATGCCGGGCAGCGCCGCCGCGCCACCCGCCCCGGCGATGATCACCTTGAGACCTCGGTCGGCGGCGGCCCGACCATAGTCGATCATCTTGACCGGGGTGCGGTGCGCCGATACCACCTCGACCTCGTACGGCACCTCGAACTCGGTGAGCACCTCGGCGGCAGCCTTCATCGTCGGCCAGTCCGAGTCGCTTCCCATGATCACACCGACCGTGCTCATGCTGCTCATTCCTCCGGTGTTCCATCCCGCAGCCAGCGGGCTGCCCGGGCGGCCCGGGCGCGTACCTCGTCCAGATCGTCGCCGAGCACCGTGACATGGCCGATCTTGCGACCCGGCCGCACCTGCTTGCCGTACAGGTGAACCCGGGCGGTCGGCTCGGCGGCGAAGAGGTGGTGCAGCCGCTCGTCGACCGGCATGCCGCCCGGCCGACCACCGAGTACGTTCGCCATCACCACCACCGGAGCGGTCAACGACGTGTCACCCATGGGGTAGTCCAGCACCGCACGCAGGTGCTGCTCGAACTGCGACGTCCGGGCACCCTCGATGGTCCAGTGCCCCGAGTTGTGCGGGCGCATGGCAAGTTCGTTGACCACGAGCCGACTACCGCCCGGTGCCGCCGAATCGCCCACCTCGAACAGCTCCACCGCGAGCAGACCCACCACGCCGAGCGCGGTGGCCAGGTCGATGGCGAGCTGCTGCGCGGTGACGGCCAGTTCCTCGGCCAGGCCGGGCGCCGGAGCCAGCACCTCGACGCAGATCCCGTCGCGCTGGACCGTCTCGACGACCGGGTAGGACGCGACCTGCCCGAACGGCGAACGCGCCACCTGCACGGCCAGTTCCCGGCGCAGCGCCACCCGCTCCTCGACGATCAGCTTCGTGCCGCCGGCCAGCAGCGTCTGCGCCAACTCGATCGCGGACGCCGGATCGGTGGCCGGCCACACGCCCCGCCCGTCGTACCCACCACGGGCAGCCTTGAGCACGACCGGCCAGCCGACCTCGTCGCCGAAGCTGACCAGCTCGGCGGGGGACGCAACCGGCCGCCAGCGGGGATTCGGGGCGCCGAGGGCACCGAGCCGTTCCCGCATCGCCTGCTTGTCCTGGGCGTGCACCAGGGCGTCGGCGGGCGGGAACAGCTTCACCCCCTCGTCGGTCAGCGCGCGGATGTGGTCGGTCGGGACGTGCTCGTGGTCGAAGGTGACCACCTCGCAGCCCTTGGCGAAGGTGCGCAGCGCGGCGAGGTCGGTGTGGTCGCCGTACTGGACGTCGGCGGCGACCAGGGCCGCCCCGTCGTCCGGGGTGAGCGCGAGCACACGCAGTGACTGGCCGAGGGAGATGGCAGCCTGGTGGGTCATCCGGGCCAACTGGCCGCCGCCCACCATGCCGACAACGGGCAGACCGGTACGGGAATCCATAGCGGCGTCAGCCTATCCGGGCCGGTCGCGGCACCGACCGGCGGATCCGACTCAACTCAACTGCCGCACCAGCTCCTCGACCCCGGTCACCGGCCGCTGACAGACGAAACCCCGACAGACGTACGCGGCGGCCCGCCCGTCGACCAACGGGCGGCCGGCCAGCAGCGGAACCCCCGGCTGGTCCGGGGGGCCCGCCACGACCACCGCGCCGGGTGGCGCATGCCGATACGCCGCGGCCACCAGCGGGTCGCCCGCCGGGTCTCCGGTCGCCACCGCGATCTCGTACGGCCCGGAGAGCAGCGCCTCACCCACGGTCGCCGCGTACCCGGTGAAGCGGGCGTGCCGCCCGACGATCGGCGCAACGGTGGACAGGGCCGCCTCGGCGGCCTCCCGGTAGCGGTTCTCCCCGGTCAACGCCGCGTACGCCACAAGGGCGGCGACGATCGCGGACCGCCCGGAGGGGGTGGCGTTGTCGGTCGGGTCGGCGGGCCGGGCGACCAACTGCTCCGCGTCGTCGGCGGTGTCGTGGAACGCCCCGCCGGGCGCGGCGAAGTGGGCCAGCGCGGCGTCGACCAGCTGACCGGCCAGGTCCAGCCACCGTCCCTCGCCGGTGACCTGGTGCATGGCGCAGAACGCCTCGGCCACGCAGCCGTAGTCCTCCAGCACCCCGGCCGGATCGCCGACCCGGCCGTCGCGGGAGGCACGGCGCAGCCGCCCGTCGACGACGTGTACCCGGGCGAGGTACTCGGCGGCGTCCCGCATCGCCCCGTCGGCGACGATGGTGACCCCCTCCAGCAGGTTCGCCTCACCCTCGGCGCCGATCCGGCCGGCGGTCTCGACCAGCCGAACGAACTCGGCCAGCGCGGTGATCGCCAACCCGTTCCAGGCGGCCACCACCTTGTCGTCACGCGCCGGTTGGGGACGGGCGTCCCGGGCGGCCAGCAGTCGGCGGACCACCACCTGCCAGCGCTCCCGTACCGCCGGATCGGCGTCGTCGACGTCCCGCGCCAGCCGCAGCACGCTGGCGCCCTTTTCAAAGCTGCCGGTGTCGGTCACCGCGAGCAGGTCGGCGGCCCACCGGCCGTCCTCCTCGCCCAGCACCTCGACGAGCTGGGCCGGCGTCCAGACGTAGGTCAGCCCCTCGACGCCCTCGGTGTCCGCGTCCAGTGCGGAGGCGAAGCCCTGCCCCGGCCGGTACAGCTCGTCGGCGAGGAACCGGGCGGTGTCCCGGGCCACCCGCAGCGCCAACGCGTCGCCGGTGAGCCGCCACAGCTGGGTGTAGACCCGCAGCAGCAGCGCGTTGTCGTAGAGCATCTTCTCGAAGTGCGGCACGGTCCAGTGACCGTCCACCGAGTACCGGGCGAAGCCGCCGGCCAGCTGGTCGTGGATGCCGCCTCGGGCCATCGCCTCGCAGGTGTGGCGGACGATCTCCAGGCTCCGCGCCGAGCCGGTGCGCTGGTGGTGGCGCAGCAGGAAGAGCAGGTTCAGGTGCGGCGGAAACTTCGGCGCTCCGCCGAAACCGCCGTTGACCTCGTCGTACTCCTTGGCAAGCTGGTCTGCGGCGGCGTCGAGCAGCTCGGCGGTGAGCGGGGCGGTGGGGCCGCCGACGGCCTGGGCACCACCGATCGCCTCGACCACCGCGGCGCCCTGGCGCAGCACGGCCTCGCGCTGGTCCCGCCAGGCGGTGCCGACCGACTCCAGCAGCCGGACGAAGTTCGGGCGGGGGAAGTACGTGCCGCAGAAGAAGGGGGTGCCGTCCGGCGTGGCGAAGACCGTCATCGGCCAGCCGCCCTGGCCGGTCATGGCCTGCGTCGCGGTCATGTAGACCGCGTCGACGTCGGGCCGCTCCTCGCGGTCCACCTTGATCGAGACGAAGCCCTCGTTCAGCAGCTTGCCGACGCCGTCGTCCTCGAACGACTCGTGTGCCATCACGTGACACCAGTGGCAGGCCGAGTACCCGACCGAGATCAGCACCGGGACGTCCCGCCGTGTCGCCTCGGCGAACGCCTCCTCGCACCAGGGCCACCAGTCGACCGGGTTGTCGGCGTGCTGAAGCAGGTACGGGCTGGTGGAGTCCGCGAGTCGATTCACCCGACGACCATATCCAGCCGGGCCCTCGGTCGCCGGTCGGACGCCGTGCGCCGGTCCGCCACGCCAGCATCGCCTCCGCCGACTGGGTCCCATCCCCCAGGTGATCGCCGAAACCCTCCCCGCCCAGACCCCGCAGTCGTGTCGATCAAGAAGTTTGCGTCGCCGGAGCTGCTCCACCCGGGCGCAAACTTTGTGATCGACCAGGCGAAAGGGCGAGCCGGGTGTGGTCAGGAGGCGCCGTCGGCGCGCAGCGGGAGGACGTTGTCGGGTGCGGTGTCGCGTAGTGAGCCGAGGACGGCGGCGATCTTGTCGGCGGGCATCGGCTTGAAGAAGTGGTAGCCCTGGGCGGCGGTACAGCCCAGCTCGGCCAGCGCGGAACGCTGCGCGGCCGTCTCCACGCCCTCGGCCACCACCCGCAGGCCCAACTGGTGAGCCAGCCCGACGGTGCTGCGTACGATGGCCGCCGCCTGCGGTGAGTCCGCCATCTGGAGCACGAAGGAGCGGTCCACCTTCAGCTCGTCCACGGCGACCCGGGTGAGGAACGCCAGTGACGAGAAGCCGGTACCGAAGTCGTCCACCGCCAACTGCACGCCCATCGACCGCAACGTGGTGAGCACCTGGTCGATGACCTCCAGCTCGCTGATCACCATCGTCTCGGTGATCTCCAGGACCAGCCGGTCCGCCGGCACCTGGTGCCGGCGCAGCGCCTCGGCGATCTCCGCCGGCAGTCTCGGATTCAGCAGGCTACGCGCGGACAGGTTGACCGAGATGGGTACGTCCAGGCCCTCCCGGGCCCAGTCGGCGGCCACGGCGAGCGCCTTGTCGAGCACGTAGCGGGTGAAGGCGCCGAGCTGCTCGCTGTTCTCCACCGGCCGGATGAAGTCGGCGGGCCCCAACCAGCCCCGCCTCGGGTGCCGCCACCGGATCAACGCCTCCACACCGGTCGGTGCCCCGGTCACCAGGTCCACGGCCGGCTGCAACACGAGCACCAACTGGTCGTCGGCCTGCAACGCCTCCCGCAGCTCAGCGAGCAGGGCCAGCTGGTCGGTGCTGGCCGCGTCACGTGAGGTGTCGTACGCGGCCACGCTGACGCCACCCGACTTGGCCTGGTACATCGCGATGTCGGCGCGGCGCATCAGCTCGGTCAGGTCGGCGGTGCCGGCCGGGGCCACCACCACCCCGACGGAGACCTCGACGGACATCCGCACCCCGGCCACCTCGGTGGGCGCGGCCAGCCGCTCGGCGATGTCCCGGGCCTGACGCAGCGCGTACGCCATGGGCGCGGCGCGGTCGCCGACCACCGGGACCGAACTCAGCAGCAGGGCGAACTCGTCACCGCCGAGCCGGGCCAGCAGGTCGCCCGAGCGGGCCAGGGCACCCAGCCGGTTCGCGGTCAGCCGCAGCAGCTGATCGCCAGCAGCGTGCCCGAGAGTGTCGTTGACCTCTTTGAACTGGTCGATGTCCAGCAGCAGCAGGGCGACCGGATGATCATGGGCCAGTTGCCGCAACGCCTGGTCGCCCTTGCCGAGCATCGCGGCCCGGTTGGCCAGGCCGGTCAGCGGGTCGTGCACCGCCTGGTACGACGAGCGGGCCGTGACCAGGCGCAACTCCCGATGGTTGGCGGCATCGTGCAGAGCCGCGGCGAGGGCGTCGGCGAAGGCCGCGTTAGCGTCGCGTTCCCGGCCGGTGGGTGGCGCCGAACCGGGAAATCGCACCCGCAACCGGCCCACGCGGGTTTCGCCGACCAACAGATCACGGACCAGGTCCCCCGGCTCGGGCTCGTCGCCGCCGGGCGGGGCGATTTCCCGATCGACCACCTGACCGCCCGGGTCACCCCGGTAGCGGCGCCACCGTCCGTCGCCCCGGGCCACCTCCACGTCGACCAGTTCCGCCTCGAACAGCGCCAGCGCCCCGGTGACACCCGCAGTTGCCACTCCCCGCTGGTCGAGCTGGTTGAGCGCCTTGGTGGCCTCGGCGAACGATCGCCAGGTACGCCGGTCGCGGTCCTGGAGCAGCCGTTGCCGATAGGTCTGCTGTAGCAGCCACAGCGGAGCGGGCAGCAGCAGGAGCCAGTGTGGGTCGATCTCGACCAGCGCCACCACCAGCAGGCCGACCACCACGTTGCCGACGAACATCAGCAGCTTGCCGCGCAACGCGGCGAGCAGCGGGCGCCCGATCGGAATTCCGTGCCGCAGCGCCAGCATCACCCCGCCCAGCCCGGCGCTGGCCAGGAGGTAGGCGACGGCACCGGCGGCCACCGCGAGGGTGAGTGACGGGGTCGGAACGGCCAGCGTCGGCTGCCCCAGGGCGGTGGTGACCGCCACCGCCAGCGCGGTGGCGGCGGTGTGCACGCCCGCGATGCGGATCACGTCCCAGGTGGTGCGTCCGTCGTCCACCACCGAGAGCGCCGTCCAGGCGAGTGTGACGCCGAGCAGCGCGGCTCCCGGCAGCCAGCCGGGTGGTACGAGGTAGAGGCAGACGATCAGGGCGGCTTCGGCCCAGGTGACGCTGACCACGCCGGCCGCGGCGCGGAACCGGAGCCGGGCCAGCTGGGAAAGGGCGAATAGAGCGACCGCGAAGCCGAAGCGGGCGAACCCGCCGAGCGCGTCGTCGGCCGGCAGCCCCACCGGCAGACTCAGCCCCACCACCGCGGCAACCAGTGCCGTGGCCACGACGGCGGCGGTGAGCAGGTGCAGCCCCATCGGCGTACCACGGCCCGTGGGCCGGTCGAGCGGTTGACCGGCCCGGCCGGAGGTCACCGACCCCCTCCCGCCGACCTGAAAAAGGCCACGCGGCGGGCGGACATGACTGCGGTGGTCATCGGCGCCCCCTCCCGCGCAGCTTGAGGACTTTCGGTCCCCCCGGCGGAAGGCTAAGCCAAACCTGATGGTCGCAACAGGGGTCGACCATCCGGTTTGACGTGAATCATGCTCCGATCAGCTGTTGCGGCGCTGCTGGTGCCCATTGGGAGCATCCGTGGATGAATCCTCCGTCACGATCCCACCTGTCGGATCACCGGCCGAACGGTCCATCGGCTCCGCGCCGGGCGCCGCCGGCCCCTGGTCGGCAAACCGGTCCGGAAGGCGGCGTAGCCGGGCGTTCATGTTGCGGATCAGCAGCACGGTGGCGGCACCGAGAACCAGGAGCAGGAACAGGCCCATCGGCCCGGCCAGGCCACCCGTGCGGGTGTCACCGAAGTTGTTCTGGGCGAGCACCTGGGCAGCGGTCAGCATGGGTTTCCTCCGGTTCGCGGTGTGCGACCAGGGTAGCCCGCCGCCCGCTCAGCTGGCATGAGCCGTCCCGCGTACCCCGGCGAACAGGTCGGACTCCGGCATGGGGCTGTCGACCGACGACCGGACCAACTCGAAATCCTCCGTCGGCCAGGCACGCCGCTGCATCTCCGTCGGCACCTGGAACCAGAAGCCGTCCGGATCCACCTGGGTGGCGTGCGCCCGCAACGCGTCGTCCCGGATCGGGAAGTATTCGGCGCAGGGCACCCGGGTGGTGATCCGGGGTCCCTTGTCCGGCCGGTCCTCCCAGCGGGTCAGCCACTCCGCGTACGGCGACTCGGCGCCGGTCGCCAGAACGGCCTCGTGCAACGCCAGGATCTTGCCCTTGGAGAAGCCGATGTCGTAATAGAGCTTGAGGGGCTGCCACGGCTCACCCAGCTCCGGGTAGCGCTCGGCGTGACCGGCCGCGTCGAAGGCCGCCACGCTGATCTTGTGGCACATGATGTGGTCCGGGTGCGGGTAGCCACCCTCCTCGTCGTACGTGGTGACCACGTGCGGACGGAACTCGCGCATCAGCCGCACCAGCGGACCGGCGGCCACGTCCACCTCCTGGAGGGCGAAACAGCCCTCGGGCAGTGGCGGCAGCGGGTCGCCCTCGGGCAGGCCGGAGTCGACGAACCCCAACCACGCCTGCTCGATGCCGAGGATGGCCCGCGCCGCGTCCATCTCGGCACGCCGGATGTCGGCGATGTTCGCCCAGACGTCCGGCCGGTCGAGCTTGGGGTTGAGCACGCTGCCCCGCTCACCGCCCGTACACGTCACGACCAGTACGTCCACCCCCTCGGCTACGTACTTCGCCATCGTCGCGGCGCCCTTGCTCGACTCGTCGTCGGGGTGCGCGTGAACGGCCATGAGTCGAAGTTGCTCTGCCAAGGTAGGCGCTCCTCGTCTCTGCCCATCGGCGACCCACCCCGGGCCCCCGTTGACCTGCCGAATTCCCCCCGTAGCGGCATCGGACCGCACCGGCCTGCCACATTTGACCCCAGCCGTACGCAGTTGCTGAGTCAGATCTGGCGACCGAGTCGAACAGGAATGGCGGACTCTGCCATTCTTGCCGATACCGCTGACAACAACGCCAGGGAGATACCCGACGGTGACCGAGACGCACGCCACACCTGGACCGGACGCGCCGGTCTTCCCGCCCGGTCGGTACGGCCACCGTCGCACGCCCCGACGCCGTCGGCCGGTGCTGGCCGCGCTGCTGGCCGTCGTCGTGGTCGCGACGCTCACCGTCGTCGCGGTCCGGCTCTACCGGCAGTACGGCGATCCGGCGTACGACGCCCAGGTGATCAGCTACGGCGACATCACGGAAAACCAGGTGGTGGTCGACTTCCGGGTCAACCTGCCGGACGGCGGCGCGGCGGTGTGCGTGCTGCGCGCCCGGGACCACGCCGGCGCCGAGGTGGCCCGCGAAGAGGTGCCGGTGACCGCCGCCGCCGGGCAGCGTCACGTCACCGTCCGGCACCGCCTCGCCACCACGGCACGGCCCTTCATCGGCGAGGTCGTGCGCTGTCGACCGCCCGCCTGAGGCTCGGCGAGCCCACCTGCGGCCGGCGTGATCGCCGACACTCCTTGTCGTAGGGCACTGGTAACTTGGAGGTTCACCTGTCAGCCAGCACGCAGAACTGAGGAGGACCGCCTGTGTCCAATGGCAACGAGGCGCCCGCCACCTGGCTGTCCCAGGACGCGTACGACCGCCTGAAGGGCGAGCTCGACGAGTTGATCGCCAACCGGCCGGTCATCGCCGCCGAGATCAACGCCCGGCGTGAGGAAGGCGACCTGCGCGAGAACGGCGGCTACCACGCCGCCCGCGAGGAGCAGGGCAAGGCCGAGGGGCGCATCCTCTACCTGAAGGAGCTGCTCCGCACGGCCCAGGTCGGCGAGGCGCCGACCGTCGACGCCGTGGCGCCCGGGATGGTCGTGACGATCTACTTCGACGACGACGCCGACGACACAGAGACGTTCCTGCTCGGCTCGCGTGAGATCGCCTCGACCACGGACCTGACGGTCTACAGCCCCGAGTCGGCCCTCGGCCAGGCGATCCTGGGCGGCAAGGCAGGCCAGGCCTGCACCTACACCGCACCGAGCGGCGCCGACATCAAGGTGACCGTGGTCAGCTTCGAGCCGTTCTCCGGCTGACCGTCGTCCGCCGGCCGGGCCGGCGATCCGATCGACCGCGTGCCGCCACCCCAGCCGGCAGGTCGATCGAGGATTTGTTCCGCCACCCGGGCCAGTATTCCGATCGCGCCGGAGGCGTGACGCTGCGGCGTCACGCCTCCGGCGCCATCGTCACCTGATAGCCGCTGGCCCGCAGAGCACTGATCAGCATGTCGGAGTGTTCGACACCACGGGTCTCCACGGACAGCGCGACCTCCACCTCACCGAGGCGCAGGTGCGGGTTGGCCCGCTGGTGGACCACGTCCACCACGTTCGCCCGGTGCTCGGCGATCTCCCTCAGCAGCGAGGCCAGTTGTCCGGGCCGGTCCGAGCAGCGCACCGTGACCCGCAGGTAGCGCCCCGCCGCCGCCAGTCCGTGCTCGATCACGCGCAGCATCAACAGCGGGTCGATGTTGCCGCCGGAGAGCACCACCACCGCGGGCGCGGTCACCTCGACAGCGCCGGCCAGCAACGCGGCCACGCCTACCGCCCCCGCCGGCTCCACCACCTGCTTGCCGCGTTCGAGCAGCATGAGCAGCGCCCGAGAGATGTCTTCCTCGGTGACGGTGACCATGTCGTCGACCAGCTTGCTGACGTGGCTGAAGGTGACGTCGCCCGGCCGGCCGACCGCGATGCCGTCCGCGATGGTGGTGAAGGCCGGCAGCCGGACCGGCTCGCCCGCGACCAGTGACGGCGGGAAGGCCGCCGCGCCGGCCGCCTGCACGCCGATCACCCGAACGTCCGGCCGGAGCGCCTTGGCGGCCACCGCCAACCCGGAGATCAGTCCTCCCCCGCCGACGCCGGTGACGATCGTCGTGACCTGCGGGCACTGCTCCAGGATCTCCAGCGCCACCGTGCCCTGCCCGGCGATCACGTCCCGGTGGTCGAACGGATGGATCAGCACGGCTCCGGTGCGCTCCGCGAACGTCTGTGCCGCGACCAGCGACTCGTCGACCGTGGCACCGACCAGCTCGACCTGGGCGCCGTACCCCTTCGTGGCCGCCACCTTCGGCAGTGGCGCGTTCACCGGCATGAAGACCGTGGCGTGGGTGCCGACCAGCCCGGCGGCGAGCGCCACGCCCTGTGCGTGATTGCCGGCGCTGGCCGCGACCACGCCCCGAGCACGCTCCTGGGCCGACAACCGCGAGATCCGCACGTACGCCCCGCGCACCTTGTACGATCCCGCCCGCTGAAGATTCTCGCACTTGAGCCAGACCGGCCCGCCGAACGCGGCGCTGAGCGGACGGGACGGCTCCAGCGGAGTGGTACGGATGACCCCGTCAAGCAGTTCCCGTGCCGCGCGCACCTCGTCCAGGCTGACCAGTTCCGTCATGCCTCGATCGTGCCATCCGCTCCGTCCGGCACCGCCGACGCCCGGCCCGACCCAACCCCCGACGCCCGGCCCGACCCAACCCCCGACGCTCGGCCCGACCCGACCGCCGCGGCCTGGTCCGGTGCGGCCGGCACCGCGAGGTCCGCCGGTGCGGCGGGCAGCGCCTCGACGAACCTCCCGTGTGACGGCACGGGAAGCGTAGATGATCAAGCGTTGGCGGGCCGGCCCGTTCCGACGCACGGGTAACCAGGGGCGTGCCGAGCCCACGGGCTCGCCATCTCGAACTGGCCGGCGACACCGAGCAGCAGCAGTTCCGAGCCGGGCGGTCCGACCAGTTGAACGGCGAGCGGCAGCCCGTCCGGGCGGCGGCCCACCGGCACCACCAGGGCGGGCAGCCCGGCGATGTTCCACGGTGCGGCGTACGGGGCGTACCGGATGCTGGCCAGCATGTTGGCCTGCCAGGAGCGGGTCGACCAACTGGCCGCCGGTGGGGGCGCGCCGGCCAGCGCCGGGGTGAGCAGCAGATCCACCGAGTGGTCGGTGAAGAAGCCGATCGACCGTTCGCGCCAGGCCAGCCGGTCGGCTTCCCGTACGTATCCGCGCCGCCACGCCCACTCGCCGAGCGCGACGTGCCGGCGACTACGGCCTTGCAGGGCACGCCGGTCGACCCCGGCAGCGCGCACGTCCGCCGCGGCGGCGGCGAACCAGGTGGCGATGCCCTTCAGTCCCAGCGCGGTCGGGTACACCGGGTCGGCCGGCACGGTGTCGTGCCCGGCACCGGCGAGCAGCCGACCGGCGGCGGCGACCGCGTCCCGGTTCGGCGCGTCGGGCGAGACACCCCGCACCGGAGACCGTAGCGACACGCCGACCCGCAGGCGCTGCGGCGGAACGAGCTTGCCCTGGGCCCGACCGGCGAGTACCTGGAAGCCGACCGCCGCGTCGGCGACGGTGGTGCTGAGCATGCCGTGCTCGACCAGGCCGAACCAGTCCTCCGCGCCGAGCTGACAGGGCACCACGCCACGACCGGGTTTCAGCCCGACCAGCCCGCAACAGGCGGCCGGGATGCGGATCGAGCCGAGACCGTCGTTGCCGTGAGCGATCGGTACCAGCCCGGCGGCGACCGCCGCGGCCGCGCCGCCGGAGGAACCACCGGGGGTCCGGGAGAGGTCCCACGGGTTGCGGGTGACCGCGGTCTCGTCGTCGGTGCTGCCCCACAGCCCCAGCTCGGGCATCCGGGTGACGCCGAGGATCACCGCGCCGGCCCCACGCAGTCGGCGGACCACCTCGTGATCGGCCTCCGCCACGCCGGTACGGACGGCGGCGGAACCGTTCCAGGTGGGCACACCGGCCACCGGGGTGTTCTCCTTGACCGCGATCGGCACCCCGGCCAGCGGCAGGTTCGCCAGGTCCTCCTGCTCGTCGACCTTCTCCGCCTCGGTGACCGCCTCCCCGCCGCGTACCGCGCGGAACGCGGCGAGGTCGACGTCGGTCTTGGCGACGTGGTCGAGATGGTCGGCGAGCACCTGGGTGGCGGAGACGTCACCCCGGCGTACGCCCCGGGCGATCTGTTTGGCGGTCGCCCCGACCCAGGTCGGCATGATGTCCTGCACTGCCACCCTCCCAAGCCAGCGGTCAGCCCAGCGCCTGCTCCAGATCGGCGAGCAGGTCTTCGACCGTCTCGATGCCGACAGACAGTCGCACGAGATCGGAGGGAACTTCAAGCGGCGAGCCGGCAGCACTCGCGTGTGTCATCCGACCCGGGTGCTCGATCAGGGATTCCACCCCGCCGAGGGACTCGGCGAGCACGAAGAGCCGGGCCCGGTTGCAGATCTCGACGGCGTGCTCCTCGCCCCCGGCAGCGCGGAAGGAGATCATGCCGCCGAACCGACGCATCTGCTTGGCCGCCACCTCGTGCCCGGGGTGTGTCGGCAGTCCCGGGTAGAGCACCTGAGCGACCTTGGCGTGCCCGTCCAGGTACGCGACGATCCGCTCGGCGTTGTCACAGTGCCGGTCCATGCGTACCCCGAGGGTCTTGATGCCGCGCAGGGTCAGCCAGGCGTCGAACGGGCCGTTGACCGCGCCCATCGCGTTCTGGTGGTAGCGCAACCGCTCGCCGAGGTCGGCATCGGCCGTCACCAGCGCGCCGCCGACCACATCGGAGTGCCCGCCGACGTACTTGGTGGTCGAGTGCACGACCACGTCCGCGCCGAGGGTGATCGGCTGTTGCAGGTACGGCGAGGCGAACGTGTTGTCGACCACCAGCAGCGCCCCGGCGTCGTGCGCCACGGCGGCCAGGGTGGCGATGTCGGCGATGCCGAGCAGCGGGTTGGTCGGGGTCTCCACCCAGACCACCTTCGTGACACCGGGCCGGATCGCGGACCGCACGGCGTCGGTGTCGGAGACCTTGGCCGGGGTGTACGCCAGCCCCCACCGCTCGGCGACCTTGGCGAAGAGCCGGTACGTGCCGCCGTACGCGTCGTCGGGAATCACCACGTGGTCACCCGGTCCACACACGGTACGCAGCAGCGTGTCCTCGGCGGCGAGGCCGCTGGCGAAGGCCAGGCCGACCTGGCCGGCCTCCAACGCGGCCAGGCATTCCTGGAGCGCGTCCCGGGTGGGGTTGCCCGAGCGGCTGTACTCGTAGCCGAGCCGGGGTGCGCCGACCGCGTCCTGGGCGTACGTGCTGGTCTGGTAGATCGGTGGGATCACCGCGCCGGTGCGGGCCTCGGGGTCCTGGCCGGCGTGGATGGCGAGCGTCTCGAAGCCGTGCGTCATTCCGCAGACGCTAGTCCTCCCGCCCGTGCCACCGTATGAAACCCACCCTGCCGGCCAGCTGGGTCATACTTGGCCGATGAGCCCGACGGAAACCCTGCCGTCTCGCCTGGCTGGCGCGGCCGACCGCATCCCGACGTCGCTGGACCAGCTCACCGGGCCGGAGTGTGGCCACGTCGTACTGCCCCTGCGGTTGGCCTGGTCGGGCCTCACCGAGTTCGACATCGCCGATCCGCGGCAACGGCTGACTCTCTACCGGACGCTGCTGGACTGCGGCCAGCGTGACGACATCGTCCGCTACGTCAACGCGACGCTGCTCCGCCACGACTGGCCCCGCATCAGGCGGCTCACGTCAAGGCGCCTGGTGGCGATCTGGGAACGTCAGCTTCCCGAACTCGTTTCCTGAGTGTGGACGAACTACACCTTGAGCTGGACAACGATACGTTCACCGCGTACGGGCTGACGGACCCGAGGATCGTCGAGCTGCGTGGCTGGGCCCTCGGCTGGGAGGCGGACATTCGTTCCCGGCTGGCCAACGGAGAGACCGGTCCGGTCTCGGTGGCCGGTGACGAATGGGACGCGTACCTCGACCGGCTGTGACAGGCGGCGCGGTGCGGCCGGCGGCGGCATCCGGTCGGGCCTAACCTGGCCGGGTGGCGGAGTGTGTGTTCTGCGGGATCGTGGCTGGTACGGTGCCGGCGTTCCGGGTGACCGACGAGCCGGACGGGGTGGCGTTCCTGGACACCCGGCCGGTGTTCAAGGGGCACGTGCTGGTGGTGCCGCGCGCCCACCTGGTCACCCTCGCCGACCTGCCGCCGGAGTCGCTGCCCGGCTACTTCGGGTTGGTTCGGCGGATCGCCGTCGCGGTCGAGTCCGGTCTCGACGCCGGCGGCACCTTCGTGGCAATGAACAACCGGGTGTCCCAGTCGGTTCCGCACCTGCACACCCACGTGGTGCCCAGGACGAAGGGCGACGGTCTGCGTGGCTTCTTCTGGCCGCGTACCCGTTACGCCGACGACGCCGAGGCCACGGCCTACGCCGGCCGCGTGCACGCCGCGCTGCCGGCGTGAGCGAGCGGGGTGCGCCCGGTGGCGAGCAGCGGGCGCTGCGGTGTGCGCGGGCCTGAGCGGCGGTGGGGCGGGTAAGGAAGCAGGGTCCGCCGGTGTTGCACGCGGGGAAGGTACGAAAGGAGTCCCACCGTGTTCCTCCGCCGCATGAAGGCCGAGATGATCTCACCCGACCGGGCCCTGCCCGGCCGTCCCATCGCGATGCCGGTGGCCGACCGGCACGAGGTGCTCGGGACCCCGCTGAAGGGCCCGTTCCCCGAGGGCTACCAGGTCGCCGTGTTCGGCATGGGATGTTTCTGGGGGGCCGAGCGCCTGTTCTGGACCCTGCCCGGCGTCTTCACCACCTCTGCCGGCTACGCGGGTGGTTACACGCAGAACCCGACCTACGAGGAGGTCTGCTCCGGGATGACCGGGCACACCGAGGCGGTCGAGGTCGTGTACGACCCCACGAAGATCAGCTATGAGGATCTGCTGAAGGTGTTCTGGGAGAACCACGACCCGACCCAGGGCATGCGTCAGGGCAACGACGTGGGCACCCAGTACCGGTCCGCGATCTACGCCAGCACGGACGAGCAGTTGGCGATCGCCGAGGCGTCGCGGGAGGCGTTCGCGCCGATCGTGGCCCGCGCCGGCAAGGGCGAGATCACCACGGAGATCGCCCGGCTCGGTGACTACTACCTGGCCGAGGACTACCACCAGCAGTACCTCGCCCCGACGAAGAACCCGAACGGCTACTGCAATCACGGTCCGAACGGGCTGAGCTGCCCGGTCGGGGTGGCCAGGACGACCTGACCCCGGCATGGGGGGGGGGGGGGGCCCCCGCCGCCCCCCCCCCCCCCCCCCCCCCCCCCCCCCCCCCCCCCCCCCCCCCCCCCCCCCCCCCCCCCCCCCCCCCCCCCCCGCCGGCTGAGCGACCACCGGCCTGTGATCACATCCAGGCCATACGTATTGCGGCATTCGTCACACCTGGCGCTGCTTCGCAAACACCGCAAGTGTCACGAGTAGGCACGAATCAGCCCAGCAGTTGGCGCGAGATATCACCTGCTTGATCGCGGGGCGCGGATTCTAGCAACGCTGTTACACGACCGTCATGGTCTCAACAGGCAGATCGCAACATCCTCTGGCAGCATGGGCTCACATGTGCGGACTGGCTGGGGAGTTCCGACGGGACGCGACGCGTGCCGACGTCACAGCGGTGGAACGGATGGCCGCCACCATGTGCGATCGGGGGCCTGACGGCAGCGGAGTGTGGTCGCAGGGGCCGGTCGCCCTCGGCCACCGTCGACTGAAGATCATCGACCTGTCAGCGGCCAGTGGCCAGCCGATCGTCGACTCCGCCGCCGGGCTCACCGGCGTGTTCAACGGCTGCATCTACAACTACCGCGAGTTGCGCGCCGAGCTACAGGCCAAGGGCCACCACTTCTTCTCCAGCGGGGACAGCGAGGTCGTCGTCAAGGCGTACGCCGAGTGGGGGCTGGACTTCGTCGACCACCTGGTCGGCATGTTCGCGGTGGCGATCAGCGAGCGGGACACCGGCCGCCTGGTGCTGGCCCGGGACCGACTCGGCATCAAGCCGCTCTACCTCGCCGAGTCCCCCGGCGTGGTGCGCTTCGCCAGCACCCTGCCGGCGCTGCTGGCCGGCGGCGGAGTGGACACCACCATCGACCCGGTCGCGCTGGGTCACTACCTCAGCTTCCACAGCATCGTGCCACCGCCGCGCACCATCCTGCGCGGGGTCGCCAAGCTGCCCCCGGCCACCGTCCGGGTCTACGAGGCCGACGGCCGCAGCCACGAGCGCGTCTACTGGGATCCACCGTTCCTCCGCCGCGACGAGCACGCCGGATGGTCCGAACGGGAGTGGCAGGACGCGCTGCACGAGTCACTCATCACCGCCGTACGCCGGCGGATGGTCGCCGACGTGCCGGTCGGCGTGCTGCTCTCCGGCGGTCTGGACTCCAGCCTGGTGGTGGCCCTGCTGGCCGGGGAGGGCCAGCGTGGGCTGTCCACCTTCTCCATCGGCTTCGACGCCGTGGGTGGCCGGGAGGGCGACGAGTTCCGCTACTCCGACGTGGTCGCCAAGACCTTCGACACCGACCACCACCAGATCCGGGTCGCCGCACAGGATCTGGTCCCGCCGCTGGAGGCGGCGGTCGCGGCCATGAGCGAGCCCATGGTCAGCCACGACTGCGTCGCCTTCTACCTGCTCAGTCAGGAGGTGGCCCGGCACGTGAAGGTGGTGCAGTCCGGTCAGGGCGCCGACGAGATCCTGGGCGGTTACCACTGGTATCCGCCGCTGGCCCAGGTCGGCCGGGAACAGGCTCTCGACACGTACGCCCGGGCCTTCTTCGACCGCGACGGGGTCGGCCTGGCTCGGGTGCTCAACCCCGACTGGCTCGCCGACGGCGACCCGGCCCGGGAGTTCGTCGCCGCGCACCTGGCGCGGCCCGGCGCGCAGACCGCGGTCGACGCCGGCCTGCGCATCGACACACAGATCATGCTCACCGACGACCCGGTCAAGCGGGTCGACAACATGACCATGGCGCACGGGCTGGAGGCCCGGGTGCCGTTCCTGGATCACGAGTTCGTGGAACTGGCCGCCGCCTGCCCGCCGGAGCTGAAGCTGGCGCAGGGCGGTAAGGGTGTGCTGAAGGAGATCGGCCGTCGTGTGCTGCCGCACGAGGTCATCGACCGGCCCAAGGGTTACTTCCCGGTGCCGGGCCTCACGCACCTGGAGGGCAAGCTCCTCGACCGGGTACGCGACGCGCTGTCGGCTCCGGAGGCCCGCCGCCGTGACCTGTTCCGCACCGATTACGTCAACGCCCTGCTCGACGCGCCCAACGCCGAACTGACCCCGTTGAACGGAAACAAGCTGTGGCAACTCGGACTCCTGGAAATGTGGCTCCAGAGCCACGGAATCGACTGAGCGTGACCGACACCCTGGCCACCGGCGTCGCCCGGACAGACCGGGGCCGCGGCACGGGCAGACGGTACGAGCGGGTCGGGCCGGGCGGTGATCCGATCGCTACCGGCGGCGCCGACCCGACCGCCGACGAACGCCCGAGCACCGGTGCGGACGTCATCGTCGACTGCGGTTGGGGGCGGCTGGTCTTCGGCCAGACGTTCGCCGACCAGTCCGCGGTCGCCGACGTGCTGCGCTCCGAGGCGGCCGGCGCCCGGGACATCTGCATCTACCTGCGGGATCCGCACGTGCTGGTCTCCCGGTTGCCCGACGAGTTGTTCATCGACCCGTCGCTGACCTTCCGGTTGCCGCTCGGCGGGGACCGTCGCGGGCCCCGTCCCGGCACCGGTACCACCGAGGAGGCCGGCAGCGCCGAGACGCCGGCAGCGCTCGTCGGCCGCAAGGAGCTGCCCGGGGTACGCATCCGTCGGTTGCGTGACGCCGCCGACGCCGACGCGGTCAACCGGATCTACGCGGCCAACGGCATGGTCACCGCCCCGGTCGACGTGCTTGTCGACAACGCCGCCACCGACCGGTTCCTGCATCTGGTGGCCGAGGCGGTCACCGGCGAGATCGTCGGCACCATCACCGGCATCGACCACGTGGCGGTCTTCGACGACCCGGACAACGGCGCCAGCCTGTGGTGCCTGACCGTCGACTTCAACCAGGCTCCGCCCGGCACCGGGCAGGCACTGATCACCGAGCTGGCCAGCCGGTTGGTCGCCCGGGGGCGCGCGTACGTCGACCTGTCCGTGCTCGCCGAGAACGCCGGTGCCATCCGGCTCTACGAGCGGCTCGGCTTCTACCGCACCGCCACGCTCTGCGTGAAGCGGAAGAACCCGATCAACGAGCGGTTGTTCCTGCCGGCCCTGCCGGTCGGCTACGACGGGCTCAACCCGTACGCGCGGATCGTCGCCGACGAGGCGATGCGGCGGGGCATCCGGGTGGAGGTGACCGACCCGGAGTGGGGCGAGCTGCGGCTGACCAGCGGCGGCCGGACGATCCTCACCCGGGAGTCACTGTCCGAGCTGACCTCGGCGGTGGCGATGAGCCGCTGCGACGACAAGCGGGTCACCCGTCGGATCCTGACCGAGGCCGGTCTGTCGGTACCGCGCGGACGCACCGCCACCGGCGACGCCGTCGACGCCGAGTTCCTGGCCGAGGTGGGCCAGGTGGTGGTGAAGCCGGCGCGGGGCGAGCAGGGCAACGGCATCACCGTCGGGGTACGCACCCCCGATGCGCTGGCCGCAGCCGTCGAACTGGCTGCCCGGTTCTGCCCGGAGGTGCTGCTGGAGGAGCTGTGCACCGGTGAGGACCTGCGGGTCGTCATGATCGATCACGAGGTGGTGGCCGCCGCCGTACGCCGGCCCGCCTCGATCACCGGCGACGGCGTGCACGACATCGCCGAGCTGATCGAGCGGCAGAGTCGTCGCCGGGCCGCCGCCACCGGTGGCGAGTCCCGCATCCCGCTGGACGACATGACCCGGGACGTGATCACCGAGGCCGGTTACGACCTGCACGACGTGCTGCCGGAGGGGCAGGTGCTGGCAGTGCGACGCACCGCGAACCTGCACACCGGCGGCACCATCCACGACGTGACCGGAGAGCTGCACCCGGTGATCGCCGAGGCGTGCGTCGCGGCCAGTCGTGCCATCGACATCCCGGTCACCGGGCTCGACCTGCTGGTGCCGGCACCGGACCAACCCGAGCACGTCTTCATCGAGGCCAACGAGCGGCCCGGGCTGGCCAATCACGAGCCGCAGCCCACCGCCGAACGCTTCGTGGATCTGCTATTTCCCGGGACTCGGGCACCGCAGAAGCTGTGGACCCCGGCGGGTGCGGCACCATCTGGAGCATGACCGTACGCAAGACCACTCCGCTCCCCATCGACCTGGACTATCTCCGTCAGGTGCTGGTCGAGCTGCTTGACATACCGAGCCCGTCCGGGCGCACCGACCATGTGCAGCAGTACGTGGGCGAGCGCCTGTCGGCGCTCGGCATCCCGTCCACGCTTACCCGCCGGGGCGCGCTGAGCGCCTGCCTGCCAGGACCCCGCGAGACCGGCGCGGACCGGGCCATCGTGGTACACACCGACACGATCGGCGGGATGGTCAAGCGGCTGAAGGAAAACGGTCGGCTGGAACTGAAGCCGATCGGTACGCACAGCGCCCGGTTCGCCGAGGGTGCCCACGTACGGATCTTCACCGACGAACTGGACCGGGTGGTCACCGGTCAGGTGCTGCCGCTCAAGGCCAGCGGTCACCGCTACAACGACGGTGTCGACCTGCAGGGCTTCGGCTGGGAGCAGGTGGAGGTACGCGTCGACGAGCCGGTGGAGGACATCGCCGGGCTGCGGGCGCTCGGCATCGACGCGGGCGACTTCGTGGCGTTCCTGCCCACCCCGACGGTCACGCCCAGCGGGTACGTCAAGTCCCGCCATCTGGACGACAAGGCCGGCGTGGCCGCGGTGCTCGCCGCGCTGAAGGCGATGGTCGAGGCCGGGGTGAAGCCCGCCGTGAGCGCCCACCTGCTGGTCACCGTGACCGAGGAGATCGGCCACGGCGCGTCCCACGGCCTCGACCCCGACGTGGCCGAGATCGTCTCGGTCGACGCGGCGGTGGTCGCCCCCGGGCAGCAGTCCCGGGAGCACTCGGCCACCCTGGCGATGGGCGACGGCGTCGGGCCGTTCGACTACCACCTCACCCGCAACCTGGCGTCGATCGCCCGGGAACACGGCGTGGATCTCGTCCGGGACGTCTTCGACTACTACCGCTCGGACGTTGCGGCGGCGGTGGAGGCCGGGGCGCACGCCCGGGTGGCGCTGCTCGGCTTCGGCGTGGACGCCACCCACGGTCACGAACGCACCCACCTGGAAGGGTTGCGCCACCTGGCCCAGTTGATCTGCCTCTACCTCCAGAGCGACCTGGTGTTCCCCGAATGGGACGCCGAGCCGGAGGGCGACCTGGCCGACTTCCCGTCGCTGGCGGTGCAGCCGGCCAACGCGGACGGCCCCCGCGAAGGGCCGATTGGCATCGCCGCAGCACCCTGACGTCGTACCCCCGCCGGTCAGCGCGCCCGCTCAGCGTGGGGTCGACTGGCCGGCGGACCGACGAGTTGCTGGGTCAGGTTCGCCAAGCCGGTGGCGGCGACCAGCGCCACGAGAAGTGTCAGGACCACTCCGTACCAGCGGGCGGGCAGAGCGTCGCTGACGACCACCGAGACCCCGAGCAGTCCTCCGACAAGATTCTCTGCCGCGCGCAGCCCTGGCCGGCGACGGTGTTCCGGCGGCTCGGTGGGCTCCCAGCTCAGAGCGTAGTTGAGGTAGATGACCACGATGAGCCACACGTAGGGCGAGCCGAACACCCGCTTGGCCGTGTCAGTCTGATCCGGACCCACTGTGACGGCTTGATTCAGACCCACCTGGCGGTCTGATGTCGACACGCCAGGGCTTGTGACGGCCTGATCTGGACCCACCGGGTGCGATGGTGTTGCTGCTTGGCGGCGACTTCCATTGGGCTTCGGCGGAGGGCAGGCCCGGATGACGGGGTCGCGGGTGGCGCAGTTCGAGAAGATCAGGCGGGACGCGCAGCGCGAGGAGCTGTCGATCCGCGAGTTGGCACGCCGGCACGGGGTCGGCCGGGCGACGGTGCGCCAGGCGCTGGCCTATTCGGTGCCTCCGGAGCGGAAGACGCCAGTCCGCAAGTCGCCGAAGTTGGACCCGTTGAAGGTGCACATCGACGCGATGTTGTTGTCCGACGTTACGGCGCCGCGTAAGCAGCGGCACACCGCCCGCCGGATCTTGGCGCGGTTGGTCGACGAGCACGGGGCTCAGGACATCACCTACTCCGCGGTCCGGGACTACGTCGCGCGCCGGCGACCCGAGATCACCGCTGATGCCGGTGTCGAGGTGGAAAACGCGTTCGTTCTGCAGACGCATCTGCCTGGGGCGGAGGCGGAGGTGGACTTCGGCGACGTCTACGTGATGCTCGCCGGCGAGCTGACGAAGTGCTTCCTGTTCACGCTGCGCCTGTCCGCGAGCGGCAAGGCATGTCACTCGGTGTTCGCCTTCCAAGGGCAGGAGGCGTTCATCGAAGGTCACGTGGATGCGTTCAACCGGCTCGGCGGCGTCCCCTACGACAAGGTCCGCTACGACAACCTGAAGTCCGCGGTGACAAGAGTCTTGTTCGGCCGCGGCCGCGACGAGTCCGAACGGTGGGTCGCGTTCCGCTCACACATGGGCTTCGACGCGTTCTACTGCCGCCCCGGTGTCGTGGGCGCGCACGAGAAAGGTGGCGTGGAAGGAGAAGTGGGCCGGTTCCGCCGCAACCACCTCACCCCGGTGCCGGTCGTCGCAACGCTCGCGGAGCTGAACGCGCGCATACGGGCGGCGGATGTCGCCGATGACGCGAGGCGGATCGACAACCGCGTCCACACCGTCGGTCAGGACTTCGCTGCCGAGGCACCGTCGTTGCGGCCGCTGCCGCGGGACGACTTCGACGCTGGGCTGTGGTTGACGCCGCGGGTTGACCGCTACGCGCGCGTCACCGTGCGGCAGTGCCACTACTCGGTGCCCGTTTCGCTGATTGGCCGGACGGTGCGCGTGTCGCTGCGCGCGTCGGAGCTGGTGATCTGCGACGGCCGGCGCGAGGTCGCGCGCCACCCGCGTCTGACCCGCAAAGGCGCGCAGTCACTGACTTTGGACCATTACCTCGAGGTGCTCGTACGCAAGCCCGGCGCGTTACCGGGCGCGACCGCGCTCGTGCAGGCCCGCGAGTCTGGGGTCTTCACCGCCGCGCATGAGGCGTTCTGGGCCGGCGCCCGCAAAGCCCATGGCGACTTCGGTGGTACTCAGGCGTTGATCGAGGTGCTGCTGTTGCACCGCAACCTCCCACACGCGGATGTCGTTGCCGCGCTCGGCCTCGTCGTCGGTGTCGGTGGAACGACCGCCGACGTCGTCGCGGTCGAAGCCCGCAAGCTCGCCCGGCTCCGCCCTGATCACACAGTCCCCGCCGAGGAGCCGCAGGCGGCACGGCGCGTGGTCAGCCTGACCGAACGACGGCTGCTGGACCCGGCCGCCGTGGTCGCCGGCCTCCCGCCGGACACGCGGCCGCTGCCCTCGGTCACGGCCTACGACGAGCTGCTGCCCCGCCGCGCCGCTGCTACGACCGCTGCTTCATCGACGCAAGGAGCTGTTTCATGACCAGCACCACGACTGCCCGCACAACAACCGGCCTGGCGGCGTCGGTCGCCCCATCAGCACGACGCCGACGCGGGATGACCGAGCAGGCGGCGGACGCGGCGGTCGACCAGGCTTGCCGGTCGTTGCGGCTGCCCACAGTGCGGATGCGGTTCGAAGAGGTTGTCACCGCAGCGGAGAAGGAGCAGCTGACCTACCGCGGCTTCCTCGCCGAGCTGCTCCTCGCCGAGTGCGACGACCGATCCCGGCGCCGCTCCGCGCGACGGGTCAAGGCCGCCGGGTTCCCGCGGGAGAAGTGGCTCGGCGACTTCGACTACGACGCCAACCCGAACGTCAACGCGGCCAGCATCCACGCCCTCGCCTCCGGCGCGTGGGTGCGCAAAGGCGAACCGTTATGCCTCGTCGGCGACTCGGGCACCGGGAAGTCGCACCTGCTCATCGGGCTCGGCGCCGCGGCGGCCGAAGTCGGGTTCCGGGTGAAGTACACGCTTGCCACCAAGCTGGTCAACGAGTTGTGCGAAGCCGCGGACGACAAGGTGCTTGCGAAGACGATCGCCCGCTACGGCCGCGTCGACCTGCTCCTGATCGACGAGCTCGGCTACATGGAACTCGACCGCCGCGGCGCCGAGATGCTCTTCCAAGTCCTCACTGAACGCGAGGAGAAAGCTTCCGTCGCCATCGCGTCGAACGAGTCGTTCTCCGGCTGGACAAAGACCTTCACCGACCCCAGGTTGTGCGCCGCGATCGTCGACCGACTCACCTTCGGCGGCCACATCATCGAAACCGGAACCGACTCCTACCGCCTCGCCCACTCCCGCGCGGCGCAGACCCACGCAGGAGACTTCTGAGGCCACCGGACGACGACGAGGACGACCCCCGAGCAACGTCCGACAAGCGACATGTGGATGTTTGTGGGAAGTTCCGGGAACTCGTTGTCGCGGCAGGCTTTGGTCCTTTATCCCGTCGAAGCGGGCGCGGAGGTTAACCGATCCAGCGCGTTCGAGATGAATGCGTCCCGACGGGTGATAAACAGGTCGGCGGTTAGGTCGGGTCGGCCTTGTCCGTCGTGCGCCTGGGCGAACTCCAGCATGTCCGTGGGCGATTGAAGCGCGGCCACTAGGTCGAACCGGGCGACGTCCGGGGCGGTGTGCCCCGCCACGGACTCCCAGCCGGCGAGGACGTCGTCGATAGCCTGCAGTCCATAGCTGATTGCCGCATCGAACCGCAGCGAACCAAGGTCGATGCTCGGGTGGCCGACGCCGGCGCAGTCCCAGTCGACGACTCCGGTGACGACATCGCCTTCGAGGAGGACGTTCCCCATCCACAGGTCGCCGTGGATCAACGTCCCGTAGCTAGGCTCCGCGGGCAGCGCCGCGAGTACGGATTCGGCTGCAAGGAGCAGGGGGGTGCCCCCGTGGCGTTGCCGCATGCTGGCGAAGTCGCAGAGCCCGATCGGCCGGTCGCGCCGAGGCAAGGCTTCCGTCGTCACGACCGGCACGGATTGGATTCTGGCGGCAAGCATCCCGAGCGCTCGCAGCCTGGCTGGGCTCGCTTCGACCGGGATGGTGCTGGAGCCGGGCACCGTCGTGCAGAGGATCCAGGGCTCGTCGGCTTCGAGGTCGGCATCGAGAAGAGTCGGGGCGGGCAGCCCGCCGCCGCAGGCGATGGCCAGGGCTGCGGCTTCGGTGCGCATCGCGCGACGCCAATGGGGTATGTCCACCCGCAGAACCGCCGTCCGTTCGGTGCCATCTGGGTCACGCAGGTGCAGCAACCACGGCGACCGTCCGTCGCGGAGCCCACGCGAGGACACGAGTGCGGACTTGCCGAGTGCAGCGGCCGGGAATTGGGTCATTCGTGCAGACTTCCACGGCACCAGAGGTCTTGTCGCAGCATTAATGGGCCGACGGCTGCCGCTTCCGACCGAGCAGCTCAGCATCCGCGGATAGGGCCCAGGTGGGTCTGAGTCAGGCCGTCAGGGTGGGTCCGGTTCGGGTTGACACAGCCACCCGCTCGCCCGCCACCGACCAACTGGTGGTCCAGACCCGTGCGGCGGCAAGCAAGACGACCACCAGAATCGGCAGCCCGACCAGCACGATCAGCAGGGCCCGGCGCGCCTCGTGGGGTCGACGGAGCACCGGCTCGACGCCCGCATGGCGGCCCCGCAGCCGCCGCCACGCCGAGATGCCACCGGCCCGCAGCGGGTCGAACAGCAGCGAGACGACCAGGAACAGCACCAGCAGCTCGGGAAAGTCGGTTTCCAGGTCCGCATTGAGACGGTCGACCAACACGAAGAAGATCAGGAGTACGCCCACGGCCTTGGCCGCCTCACCCCGCCAGCCGCGACCCGTCATGACCGCGATGGTGCCAGTTGCGGGCCAGGCGAGTGGAGCGCCGGGGTGGTCTGCAGCTTTCCGGAGCCGAAACGATGTGATCGAAATCCGTTGCCGCTGGCGGCGACGCTGGATAGCGTGGCGGTACACGGGAAAGGAGGTGGTCCAGACTTGTATAGCAATCGGACTCGTGAGGTGGCTGTCCGCTAGCCGCTGTCCTCGACAGTGACTGCCCGTCCCTCGGGACGGGCACGGTAAGAGTCGTCGAGACCGTGTGGCAGCGGTGCGGCGAAACCACGACAGCCACCCGACCCCCGGGGTGCCGGCCCAGTCCAGCCGGCCCGCGTAAGCGCGGAAGCCCCGGGGGTCGCTTCATTTGACCGGAGGCGGCCGTGTCCATGCGCGAGCTGGTGGTGCTCGGCACGGCGAGTCAGGCGCCCACCCGGGACCGCAACCACAACGGGTACGTGCTGCGGTGGGACGACGAGGTGATCCTCTTCGACCCCGGCGAGGGCAGCCAGCGGCAACTGCTGCACACCGGCGTCACCGCCACCGACCTGACCCGGATCTGCGTCACCCACTTCCACGGTGATCACTGTCTCGGCCTGCCCGGCACCATCCAACGCCTGTCCCTGGACCGGGTGCCGCATCCGGTGGCGGTGCACTTCCCGGCCGGCGGCGCCGACTACTTCGCCCGGCTGCGGCACGCCAGTTCGTTCCACGAGACCGCCGAGCTGGCCGTCACCCCGATCGAGGCGGACGGGCAACGGATCGTGCTGCGGCACGGGACGTTGGAGGCACGCCGGCTGCGGCACCCCATCGAGACGTACGGCTATCGGCTGGTGGAGCCCGACGGGTGCCGGATGCTGCCGGAGAGGCTGGCCGCGTACGGCATCGCCGGGCCGGCGGTCGGTGAGCTGCAACGCACCGGCCACCTCGACCTCGACGGGCGGCGCGTCACCCGGGAGGAGGTGAGCACGCCACGGCCGGGGCAGCGGTTCGCCTTCGTGATGGACACCGGCCTCTGCGACGGGGTGTACGCGCTGGCCGAGCAGGCCGATCTGCTGGTCATCGAGTCGACGTTCCTGGAGTCGGAGGCCGCGCTCGCCGCCGAGGTCGGGCACCTGACCGCCGGCCAGGCCGCGCGGGTGGCGGCCGAGTCAGGGGTACGCCGACTCGTGCTCACCCACTTCTCCCAGCGGTACGCCGATCCGGCCCGCTTCGTCGACGAGGCCCGCCGGCACTTCGACGGAGACCTGGTGATCGCCGAGGATCTGACCACGATTCAGGTGCCACCCCGACGGGTACCTTCGGTCGAGTGACCGTCACGCTGCGTCCGGCAGGGTCCGCTGATCTCCTGCCGGTGGGTGCCCTGCATCAACGTTCCCGGGTCGCCGCCTACTCCTCGTTCCTGCCGGCGGAGGCGCTGGTCGATCCGACCCCGGAGGCGATGGGCGAATACTGGGTGCAGCGATGGACCTGGGAGCGGGTCGACCACCTGATGACCGTGGCCGAGCGGGACGGCACCCTGGCCGGCTTCAGCTACTTCGGCCCCGACGACGCGGGCGATCCCGCGACCGGGCTGCTCAACGCCATCCACCTGGAACCGTCCGAGCGGGGTCGCGGCGTCGGCCGGGCGTTGATGGTCGACGCCCTGGCCAAGATGCGGGCGCGAAGCTGGCGCTGCGCGGTGCTCTGGGTACTGCGCGACAACACCCACGCCCGCCTCTTCTACGAGCGCGGCGGCTGGCACCCCACCGGCTGGCAGCGCAACGAGATGATCGGCCAAGCGCTAACTCCCCAACTGCGCTACACCCGCCCCCTCTGATCCCCACCCAGCTCATCCCGTTGATCATGAGGTTAGCGGCAATTTCCGATCTCCACGATGCCGCTAACCTCATGATCAACACTGGGGTGGGCAGGGTGTAGCGGGGTTGGGGGCTGGGTCAGCGGGCGCCGAGGTGGGCGAGCAGGTCCTGGCGGGTGAGGACGCCCTTGGGTTTACCGTCGATCAGGACCAACGCGGCGTCGGACTTCTCCAGCAGGTTTACCGCCTCGCTGACCGGCTGGCCACCACCGACCATCGGCAGCGGCGGCCCCATGTGCCGCTCGATGGTGTCGTGCAGGTGCGCCTGACCGGTGAAGAGCGCGTCGAGCAGATCCTTCTCGGCGATCGAGCCGGCCACCTCGCCGGTCACCACCGGCGGCTCGGCCTTGAGCACCGGCAACTGCGAGACGCCGTACTCGCGCATGTAGTCGATGGCGTCTCGGACCGTCTCGGTCGGGTGCACGTGGACCAGCTCGGGCAGACCGCCCGGCTTGCCGGCCAGGGCCTGGGACACCGTGGGCTCGGATCCGGAGGCGTCGAGGAAGCCGTAGCGGGCCATCCAGGCGTCGTTGAAGATCTTGGAGAGGTAGCCCCGGCCACCGTCCGGCAGCAGCACCACGATCACGTCGTCCGGGCCGGCGGCGCGCGCCACCTCCAGCGCCGCGACCGCTGCCATCCCGCAGGAGCCACCGACCAGCAGCCCCTCCTCGCGGGCCAGGCGCCGGGTCATCTCGAAGGACTGCTTGTCCGAGACCTCGATGATCTGGTCGGCCATGTTCCGGTCGTACGTCTCCGGCCAGAAATCCTCGCCGACCCCCTCGACCAGGTACGGCCGACCGGTGCCGCCGGAGTAGACCGAGCCCTCCGGGTCAGCGCCGATGATCTTGACGGCGCCGTTGGATGCCTCCTTCAGGTAGCGCCCGATGCCGGAGATGGTGCCGCCGGTACCCACCCCGGCGACGAAGTGGGTGATCCGTCCCTCGGTCTGCTTCCACAGCTCCGGGCCGGTGGTCTCGTAGTGCGAACGCGGGTTCGCCGGGTTGGCGTACTGGTTGGGCTTCCATGCGCCGGAGATCTCCCGGGTTAGCCGGTCGGAGACGTTGTAGTACGAGCGCGGGTCCTCCGGCGCGACGGCGGTCGGGCAGACCACCACCTCGGCACCGTACGCCCGCAGCACGTCCTGCTTGTCCTGGCTGACCTTGTCGGGGCAGACGAACACACAGCGGTAGCCCCGGAGCTGAGCCACCAGAGCCAGCCCGACGCCGGTGTTGCCGCTGGTCGGCTCGACGATGGTGCCGCCAGGGCGGAGGATTCCCGCCGCCTCGGCGTCCTCCACCATGCGCAGCGCGATCCGGTCCTTCACCGACCCGCCGGGGTTGAGGTACTCCACCTTCGCCAGCACCGTCGCCTGGATGCCCTCGGCGACGTTACGTAGCCGTACCAGCGGCGTGTTGCCGATCATTTCGACGACGTTGTCGTAGTACTGCACCTCGTTGTGCCCTTTCGATCCGGCGCCGGCACGCCAGGCCGGGCGGGTGAACCAGGTGGAATTCCCGCCCAGAGTACGTCGGTCAGGGCACCACGTGGCCGGGGACCACGGTGCTGCGACGTGCCTCCCACTCCAGGAAACGCTCGGTCTCGGCAAGCACCGAACCGGCCAGCCAGGTGACCATCACCGCGTCGTCGATCAGCCCGAACACGGCGAGGAACATTTCCGGCACCGCGTCGATCGGCGAGACGATGTACGCCGTGGCCGCGGTCATCATGGCCAGCCGTAGTCCGCCGTCGTACTGGCCACGCGCGGTGGCCGCGATCATCCTGGGCAGCGCCCCGATCCGGGCGCCGAGCGACGGCCCGCCCCGGGCACCGGCGGTGATCGCCCGGGCCAGGGACACGAACGCTGCCCCTCGCTTCAACGTCTTAGCCATCGTCGTGCTCCTCTCCACGTGCAGCGTGACGCCTCGCCGCAACACCCTCCATCCAAGTACCCAGCACGGTCGTTTTTCAGGCACCGGAGCGCCGCGACGACGACAGCGCAGCGTCAGACAGCCGCGCTAGTGTCACGGTATGGGGGTCGCTGGTTCCGTCGTGCCGGATCGTCCGCGCTGGCCGCGTGCCCTGCGGGTGGCCCGGCTCGCGGCCATCGCCACAGGCACCACGGCGGCGGCCGCGGCGGCGACGACAGGTGTGCTCTTCGGTCAGGCCCGGCAGGCCCGGCGCACCATTCCGATGGCCGAGGCACCACCACCACGCTGCGACGGGGTCTACGGCGCGAAGTTCCCCGGGCCCACGATCGCCATGGTCATTCTCGGCGACTCGTCGGCCGCCGGTTACGGGGTGCACCGACGCCGGGAGACGCCGGGCGCGTTGTTGGCCACCGGCCTGTCCCGGCGTCTGCGGCGTCCCGTCCGGTTGCACCGTTTCGCGGTGGTGGGCGCCATCTCGGCCGGCCTGCGGTTCCAGGTGGAGGCGGCCCTGGAGTGCGAGCCCGAGGTCGCCGTCATCCTCATCGGCGGCAACGACATCACCAACCGCACCCCGTCGGCCCTGGCCGTGCGGTATCTCGTCGAGGGGGTCCGGGCACTGCGCGCGGGCGGTGCCGAGGTGATCGTCGGGACCTGCCCGGACCTGGGCGCGATCCGACCCATCCAGCCGCCGCTGCGCTGGTTGGCCCGCCGGTGGAGCCGGCAGCTCGCTGCCGCACAAACGGTCGCGGTGGTGTCGGCCGGTGGTTGGACGGTCTCCCTCGGCGACCTGCTCGGCCCCCGGTTCACCGCCGAGCCGGGGCGGATGTTCGCCTGGGACCGGTTCCACCCCTCCGCCGAGGGCTACGCGGCGGCTGCCGCCGCCCTGTTGCCGACGGTGCTCGCCGCGCTGGGCCACGGCGCCGAACGCAGGCCTTCGCCAACACGGCTCGAAGGCGTACGGTCGTTGCCGAAGGCCGCGCAGGAGGCTGCTCGGCACCCGGGGACGGAGGTCAGCGGTACGCAGGTCCGGGGCAGCGATGGCGGTCCGGCGGGCCGTTGGGGGCAGCTGCGCCGGCGGGGCTTCTTCGGTGTCGGTCCGACGCCGCAGCCAGCCCGCACCGTCGACTCACCCGCAGTGGAGGGATTCTCATGACCGAGCGGATCAGGGGCCGGTCCGGTCCCGGCGTGGGGGCGGCATCATGACCAATCTCTTCGCCGGCACCCAGGTCGCCGTGCGGGTTGCCCGTACCACCGCGTTGTCCCTGCTCGCGGGCGCGCTCGGCGGGGCCGCGGTGCTCGCCGGCGAGGCCGTGGTGGCGCGCAACCGTCGCTACGCCCAGCCAGAACTCGGCCTGGCACTGCGGGCGACCGTCGGTCGGGCCGGTGCCCCACCGTTACGCCTGGTGCTGCTCGGTGACTCCTCCGCCCTCGGCGTCGGAGTGGACCGGCTCGGCGACACCATCGGCGGGCAGTTGGCGGAGTTGCTCGCGGAGGGGCCGGGCGGCCGTCAGGTGCACCTGTCCAGCGTCGGTGTCTCCGGCTCGCGCTCGACCGACCTGGCTACCCAGGTGGCGCGGGCGCTGCTCGGCGAGCGGCCGGACGTGGCGGTCGTCCTGGTCGGAGCCAACGACGTCACCAGCATGCGCCGGCCGACCGAGGCCGCCGCCTACCTCGGCGCGGCCGTGCACCGGCTGCGCCAGGCCGGCGTCGAGGTCGTGGTCGGCACCTGCCCGGATCTCGGTGCCGTACGCGCGATCGCGTCGCCGCTGCGGCACGTCGTCGGCTGGATGGGGCACCGCGTCGCCCGGGCACAGACCGATGCGGTACTCGACGCCGGCGGGACGGTGGTCGACCTGGCCACCGAGACGGGCCCGGTGTTCCGGGCCGACGCCGGCACGTTCTGTCAGGACGGCTACCACCCCTCCGCCGACGGTTACCGGGTCTGGGCCCACGCCCTGCTACCCGCGGTGGCCGCCGCCGCGGCCGTCACCCCACACCACTGACCGGGTCTGCTCGTCCGACGTGAGGTGACATTTCCCGGCCGGCGAAAACTTCCGCCGCTAGTTACCGGCGAGTTAACGTGACGGCATGCCGATTGAGTCGCCCCGCGACGCCGTCATCGTCGCCACCGCCCGCTCCCCCATCGGCCGGGCCCACAAGGGGTCCCTACGTGATCTCCGCCCGGACGATCTGGCCGCCACCATCGTGCAGGCGGCCCTGACCAAGGTGCCGCAACTCGACCCGCGACAGATTGACGACCTTTATCTCGGGTGCGGACTGCCCGGCGGCGAGCAGGGTTTCAACATGGCTCGCGTGGTCGCCGTGCTGATGGGCCTCGACGGCCTACCCGGCGCGACCCTCACCCGCTACTGCGCATCCTCGTTGCAGACGACGCGGATGGCCATGCACGCGATCCGGGCCGGTGAGGGCGACGTCTTCATCTCCGCCGGCGTCGAAATGGTCTCCCGTTACGCACGCGGCAGCTCCGACGGCCTGCCGCCCGAGGCTCAGGCCCTGCTCGGCGGCGGCTGGGAGAACCCGCGCTTCGCGTCGGCACGCGAACGGTCCCAGGCTCGCGCCGAGGCGGGCGCGCCGGTCTGGACCGACCCGCGCGAGAAGGACGCGCTACCCGACGTCTACCTGGCCATGGGACAGACCGCCGAGAATCTCGCCCAGGTGTACGACGTCAGCCGCGCGGACATGGACGCTTTCGGCGTACGCAGCCAGAACCTGGCCGAGAAGGCTACCGCCGACGGCTTCTGGGCCCGCGAGATCACCCCGGTCACCACGCCCGACGGCACGATGGTCAGCACCGACGACGGCCCCCGAGCCGGGGTCACCCTGGAGGCGGTATCCGAGCTGAAGCCGGTCTTCCGCCCGGACGGTCGGATCACCGCCGGCAACTGCTGCCCGCTCAACGACGGGGCCGCCGCCGTGGTCGTGATGAGCGCCCAGCGGGCCGAGGAACTGGGCATCACCCCGCTGGCCCGGATCGTCTCCACGGGCGTCACCGCGCTGTCACCCGAGATCATGGGCCTCGGCCCGGTGGAGGCGAGCCGGCAGGCACTCGAACGCGCCGGTATGACCATCGACGACGTCGACCTGGTCGAGATCAACGAGGCGTTCGCCGCCCAGGTGATTCCGTCGTACCGTCAACTCGGCATCCCCGAGGAGAAGCTGAACGTGATGGGCGGCGCGATCGCCGTCGGCCACCCCTTCGGGATGACCGGCGCCCGGATCACCGGCACGCTGCTCAACGCCCTGCAGTGGCACGACAAGACCATCGGCTTGGAGACCATGTGCGTCGGTGGCGGGCAGGGCATGGCGATGGTCGTCGAGCGCCTGAGCTGACTGAGCGTCGGCCGCCGGCACTCGGCTCGGCCGGCGCTCAACGCGGTCGCGACATGCGGCAACTCGGGCCATCGGCTCGGTGGTAGACCCCGGCTTGCCGCATGTCGGGCCGCTTGAGGGGTCGTTGGGCCAGGCCGGCAGTTCCTGAGGACCGGCTCGGACCGGCTCGGACCGGTCGCTAGAGCGCGGTCCGGGTCGCGGTGACCTCGGTGGCGGCCCGGGCCAGGGCCTCCTCGCTCGGATCCGCGGCAAGCAGGTCAGCGGTGACCACCCGAAGCTGGTCGGGCAGAGCGAGGTCGTTGTCGAGCCGGGGTACGTCTCGTCGTGGCTGCCCCTCCGCGTCCGCGGCGAGGTTGGCGATCTCCTGCACCAACCGGTGGACCAGATCCGCCCGGGACACGTTGCCGACCGATGCGGCAGCTGACCACCGCGGCTGCTGCCAGTGGCTGACCTGAAGCACCAACAACTCCACCCCCCGCGCAACCTCCACCGTCCCCGCCTCCATCCCCACCCCCGCACTCTACGCACCCACCCCCCGCTGTCCCGCCGATCATGCAGTTATGGTTGCCGATCCGCCCCATCCGCCCGTTATGGCGCGACCACAAGTGCATGATCGACGAGGTGGGGTGGGTGGGGTGGGTGGGGTGGGTGGGGTGGGGTGGGTGGGGTGGGGTGGGTGGGAGACGACGGCGCCCGCCCCGGGTGGGGCGGGCGCCGGTCGGGCGTGGTTGGGTGGTGCGGTCAGTCGTCGCCCTGGAAGTAGCTCAGCAGGCGCAGCATCTCGATGTAGAGCCAGATCAGGCTGACCAGGATGCCGAACGCGGCCATCCAGGAGTAGCGCTGCGGCAGGCCCATCCGGACACCGTCCTCGACCTCCTTGAAGCTGAGGATGAAGCTCAGCGAGGCCACCACGATGCAGACGATGCTGAACCCGATGGCCAGCGGGCCGCCGTCACGCAGGCCGGTGTTGACTCCGAAGAGCGCCAGCACGAGATTGATCAGCATGACGGCGAACAGGCCCGCCATCACCGCGATCATGCCCTTGACGAACTTCGGCGTGGCCCGGATGACCCGCGCCTTGTAGAGCATGGCCATCACGAAGAAGACACCGAAGGTCGCGGTCGCCGCCTGGAGCACGATGCCGTCGTACAGCGATTCGAAGAACTTGCTCACCGCACCGACGAGGACACCCTCGACGACGGCGTACGCGACGACGAGTGCCGGGTTCGCCATCCGGGAGAACGAGATGATCAAGCCGAGCACCAGGCCGACGATGGCCGCACCGATCCAGGCGACGCCGAGCAGCTCGTCGGGCACCAGAGCCCACGCCGCGGCGGCGGCGACACCGACGATTGCCAGGAGGGTGACCGTCTTGACCACCACGTCGTCGATCGACATGGGGGTGACCGCCGGCGGGGCCGACGGAAAGCCGGGCGCGCCGGGGTAGCCGGCCTGCGGCGGAACCTGCTGGGGGTAGCCGGGCTGTCCGTACGGCCCGGACGGGACGTACCCGGCGGCCCGCTCCCGCTCGGCCGCCTGACCAAGCCGGGCGAGCACCGGGTTCGAAGTCTTCACTGTCTGGCCTCCCTCAGGGGGTCTCATTGCACGTCAACGTGCAACACAAGAGTAAACGTCCCGACCAGCCCTTGGAGATCGCCAAGCTGAGGGAAAGCTGAGAGCTGAGCCGAACGGCACCTGAGCACCGGCGCCGGCCCACCTCGTGCCGCCACCGTCAGTGCTCCTCCCATCGATCCTCGCTGGCTTCCTGCGGGGACGTGGTCTTCCTCAGCACGCCCTGCAGTACCAGTGCACCGGCGAGCACGGCGGCGCCCAGTGCGGTCGAGAGCGTCGCCACCACACTCGTGACGAGAAAGGCCAGACCATAGCCCAGAGTGCCGACGCGGAACAGGTCACTGATCGAGACCATCGCGTCGTCCAGGAGCGTCCGGGCCAGGACCGCGACGACGAGCAGCGCGATTCCGGCCCTGAACATGGCGCGAGGCGTGACTTCCTGGGGCATTATCATTCCCCTCTTGACGAATTCGCCGATCGGGTAGAACTTATCACTACCGCGACAGACAGAAGCTCTTGACCGACTGGCCAAATCTGGACAGATATGCCTCGAACTTCAGCGAACCATCCTCAAGATTGTTGAGGGTGGCAATGTCGGCGTTGGACAACGTACCCTCCACCATCTCCTTCAAGCCGGGATAGAGTTTATCGAGGTATGGCGCCTGTGCGCGCCACTCGTCCCGATGGATCGCGTACGTGACCAGCGCGCCCGACGCGAACCGTACGCAGGCGCTGTCATTCTCGTGCGCGGCGAGGGCACCCGTTTCGACCGGCGGAACATCTTGCAAAACAGATGATGATCCGTCTACCTCATCTGCAATGACCGCCCCTCCGGGCACCTCTGAGGCTGTATTCGATCCCTCGTGCCGGCCGATGGCCTACGCATTTCCGGCCCGAGCGGAAATTGGGATAGTTGGCGACGGGCGGAGCCGGCCCACCGCAGACCGCTCAACCGCATAATCAGCAAGCGGGCCTCATATTTCCGCGGCGCCTTCACCGATCTTGCGCCAGCCGACCAGCGGCCGCGCGTATCGCGAGGTGGTGCCCGGGGCGGGGGTCGAACCCGCATGCCTTGCGGCAGCCGCTTTTAAGGCGGCCGTGTCTGCCTTTCCACCACCCGGGCGGGTGACACCGGCGTGTCGGCACGTACGGTGCAGTGCCACGGTAGCGGGTTCGTCGCCACTGCGGCGTCCCCCACAGAGCACCGCCGCTAGGGTCGAGGCCGTGAGCAGCCGCGCACCCATCGCCCCCACCGACGAGGTGGCAACACAGGCGGATCACCCCCGCGCCCGGGTACGCCGGCCGCGGCTCACCCGGTTGGGTCGGACGGTTGCCCGGCATCGGATCGACCTGCTGGTGGGGCTGCTCTTCGCGGTGTTCGCCGGCGCGCTCACCCACCGCCTCTGGGCCGACCCGAGCGGTCTGGTGCTCGCACTCAACCCCGAGGACCAGGTGCTCTACGAGTGGTTCCTGGCCGTCGACGCGCGGGCACTGCTTGGCGACTTCGGTCTGTCCACCGACCGGCTCAACGCCCCCGACGGGGTCAACCTGATGGCCAACACGTCGGTGATCGCGCTCGGTGTGCTGTTCGCCCCGGTCACCCTCCTGTTCGGCGCTCCGGTCACCTTCACCCTGCTCGTGACGCTCAACCTCGCCGGCACCGCGACCGCCTGGTACCTGCTGTTCAGCCGTACGCTGCGAGCCCGCCGGGCCGCCGCGACGCTGGGTGGTGCGCTGTGCGGTTTCGCCCCAGGCATGGTGTCCCAGAGCAACAGCCATCTGCACATGACGGCGCAGTGGCTGCTACCGGTCATCGTCTGGCTGGTCGTACGCCTGCTCCGGGCGGCCGACCCCGCCGCTGGGGCGGCTGCCGGCGTGCCCGACCGACGACGGCTGACCACCTCCGCGCTCGGGTTGGCCGCCGCCGTCTCCACCCAGGTGCTCATCGGCGAGGAGGTGCTGTTCCTCGCCGCACTCACCCTGCTGGTGATGGCGGCGACGATGATCGTCGCGGACCGTGACCTGACCCGCCGGGCGTTGCCCGCCTTCGCCGGTGCGACGGCCCTCGCCGCCGCTGCGGCCCTACTGGTGCTCGCCCGGCCGTTGTGGTTGCAGTTCGCCGGCCCCCTCGGCGTCGCCGACGGCATGTTCAGCCCGCACTACTTCTCCGCTGACCTGCGCAGTTGGTGGGCGGTCTCCCCGCTCTCGCTGCTCGGCGACGACCGCTCCGCCCAGTTGAGCACCGGCCCGGCCGAGTACAACACCTTTTTGGGCTGGCCGCTGCTGGTGGTCACCGCCGGCTGCGCCGTCTGGCTGGGACGCCGCCCGCTGGTGCTGGCCTGCATCACCGGCATCCTGGTGATGGGTGCGCTCTCGCTCGGTCCCGAAGTGGTCGTCGACGGCGACGGCACCGGTCTACCCGGGCCGTACGCGCTGCTCGGTGGCCTGCCGGTGGTCGACGGCGCGCTACCGATGCGGTTCGCCCTCGCCGTACCGCCGCTGGTCGCGACGCTGCTGGTGCTGGCGGTCGATCGGGCGCTGCGCGGCACGGGCCGGACCCGCCGGCTGACGCTGGTCGCGGTCACCGTGGCGGCGGTACCGCTGATCCCGGCACCGCTGCCCACCGCGCACCGACCGCCGGTGCCGGAGTTCGTCACCGCCGGCCACTGGCGCACCTGCGTCGAGCCGGGCGGGGTGCTGGTGCCGGTGCCACTGGCCACCCCCAAGGAGCCGTGGCCGATGCGGTGGGCGACCGCCGCCGACGCCGCGTTCAGCATGCCGCAGGGCTTCTTCATCGGCCCGCACGGCCGGGGCGGCAGCGCCGCGATGGGCGTCGCCCCGCGACCCACCTCCGCCCTGCTGGCCGAGGTGGCCCGCAGCGGCCTCCGCCCGGTCGTCGGCGACGAGCAGCGCCGCCGCGCCGCGGCGGACGTCGAACACTGGGGTGCCTCGTGCGTGGTGCTGGCGGCCGACACCGCGCACGCCGACAGTCTGCGCCTGACGCTGGAGGCGCTCTACGGTCCGTCGACCCGACTCACCGACGCCTGGTACTGGCGGGTCTGAGCACGTGGGGCGCCATTGGCGCCCCACGTGGGCCTCACACCTTCGCCTGCGGCTGGGACGCCTCGGCGAACTCCTCGCGCGGATCGTGCAACTGGCCGAGGGCCACCACCTCACGCTTGAGCACGAACGCCAGCGTCCAGTCCACCACGACCCGGACCTTCCGGTTCAGCGACGGGATCCGGGTCATGTGGTACGTCCGGTGCATGAACCACGCCGGCCAGCCGGTCATCTTGATGCCGTAGACCTGGGCGACACCCTTGTGCAGGCCGAGGCTGGCCACGCTGCCGACGTGCTTGTGCTTGTAGGGGACCGGCGCGCGGCCCCGGAGCACGGCGACGATGTTGTCGGCCACCCGCTGGGCCTGGCGTACCGCGTGCTGGGCGCTCGGCGAGCAGTAGTTGCCCGGCGGCTTGGTCAGGTCAGGTACGGCGGCACAGTCACCGGCGCTCCAGGCGCCCTCGACCACCCGGTCACCGTCGACCACCTGGAGGGTCGGCAGGCAGGTGACCCGGCGCCGCTCATCGCGGGGGAAGTCGGTCGCGTCAAGCATCGGCGACGGCTTCACCCCGGCGGTCCAGACGATGGTGTCCGCGCTGAAGCTGTCCCCGTCGGAGAGCTTGACCACCCCGTCGACGCAGGACTCCAGCCGGGTGTCGAGCCGGATGTCCATGTTCCGCTTCAACAACTGCTGCACCGTGTAGGCGCCCATGTCCCGGTCGACCTCCGGCAGCACCCGCTGGGTGGCCTCGACCAGCACCCACCGCATGTCTGACGTGTTCAGTTCCGGGTAGTACTTCAGCGCGTGGCGGGCCATGTCCTCCATCTCGGCCAGCGCCTCGATGCCGGCGTACCCGCCACCGACGAAGACGAAGGTCAGCGCCCGACGGCGCACCTCCGGGTCGGTCGTGGCGGCGGCCACGTCGATCTGTTCGAGCACGTGGTTGCGCAGGTAGATGGCCTCACCGATGGTCTTGAAGCCGATGCCGTGCTCGTGCAGGCCGGGGATCGGCAGGGTCCGGGAGACCGAGCCGGGGGCGACCACCACGTGGTCGTAGGTGATCTCGCGGGGCGGGCCGATGATCGGCTGCACCGTGACTGTTCTGCTCGCGTGGTCGATCCGGGTGACCGCACCGGCCACCACCTTGCACCGGCGCAACTCTCGACGCAGCGGCACCACGGAGTGCCGTGGGGAGATGTTTCCCGCCGACGCTTCGGGCAGGAACGGCTGGTACGTCATGTGCGGCTGGGGGTCGACGACGACGACCTCAGCCTCACGGGGACTCAGCTTCTTCGACAGGCGCAGCGCCGCGTAGAGACCGACATGCCCGGCACCCACCACAAGGATCCGCTTCGGGTTCACGCCTACCATCTTTCCCCCACCGACAGCGGAAATCCCGGTTGCGGCCCTCTTCTGTGACCGAGCACAAGGCGGCTGTGACCCCGGTAACGCCGGCCCTTGTCGCCACTCTGGACGCGAGCACACCGCTTGTCACTCGGGTCCCGGCGGTCCCTGGTTCACCTGCGTCGTAACAGACCGGCCAGCAACGCGGTCATCCCGACGGCCAGCAGCAGACCGGCCACCGTGACCGCCTGCCAGCCGCCGTCGGCGGCCCGCACACCGGCGAGTTCGAGCAGCAGCACGCCGAGCACCGACGTGGCGAGCAACACTCCGGCAGCGCGGGTGAGCCAACGCATTATCACGTCCGGGTCCACCACGGCGTCGTACGGCAGCACCGCCACCAACGCGCAGAGCGTGTGGGTCAGGTAGAGCGCCACGGCCACCGCCATCAGCCGCCACAACGCGATCGGCCGGTTGTACCCGTCGGTGGCGAGCAACCATCCGCCGACCGTGACCAGGGCGGCGAAGGTCGGCCACAGCCGGCGCGGCATCAGGGCCGGCAACGCCGCGACCGCCACCAGCGGGCCCAGTGCCCGCCCGACCACGACCTCGGCGGGGTACGCCAGCAACAGCCCCACAAGTGTGCTGAGGAAGATCCCCACCCGGACCAGTACCGGAGCCAGGGAGATCCGCACCGCGGCGTCCCGCAACGCCCGGAACCGCCCGATGACCGACCCCATCACCGGCCACCCACCCGGGGGGCGGTGGCGAGCCTCGCCACGTCGCGCAGCACCTGGTCGAGACTGCCGGCGCCGGCCCACGGCACCACCGGCACCCCGTGCTCCCGCAGCTGCGCGATCATCGTGTCCCGGTCCAGTCGCCACAGCCGGTACGCCACCTCGACCCAGCCCCGATCCTTGGGTGGTGACAGGTCTGCCGGAAGCGTGTCGACGGCCACCACGAACCGCCCCGAACGGGCCAACCGGGCCAACATCTGCGCCGACCGCTCCTCCAGCAGCGGGGTGAGCACCACCACCAACGCGTCCGCGGAGAGCAGTTGCGGGCCGAACACGTGATCGTACGGCTCGTGCGGGGAGGACTGGGCCTGCACGTCCAACAGCCACTCCAGCGCGGTCAGGTACTGCCGTCGTCCGGTTGCCGGGCGCAGCCGCCGGGCACTCGGGCCGTACTCCAACAGCGCCACCCGGTCACCCCGGTGCAGGTAGTGCTCGGCGATGGCGGCGGCAGCCCGGACCGTGGTGTCCAACACCGACGCCGTACCGGTGACTCCACCGGAGCGGCCCGCCTCGGCCAGCACGTCGAGCAGCACGACCACTTCGGCGTCCCGGTCGGAGAGAGTGGCCGCCACGTGCAGTTGCCGGGCCCGCAGCGACACCCGCCAGTCGATGCGGCGCAACCGATCACCGGGGGCGAAGACCCGCACCCCGGCGAGTTCGCCGCCCTCACCGGAACGACGCGAGTGGTGGGCCCCGACCAGGCCGGCGGCCCGGGGCATCACCTCGACCGCCTCGAACGGCTCGGTCTTCGGGTACACCTTCGACCGGACCGGTTCGACGATCACCGCACGCGAGACGAGCAGGCCCTGCGCGGCGGCGACCCGGGCGCCCGCCGGGCCCAGCGGATGCCGACCCCACCGCAGCGCGGTACCGGCCAACTCCAGGTCGACGGCGGTGTCCGGCGCGACGGACGTGACGAACGGACGGTCCGCCATGGTCGGTCGGCCGGCGCCGACGACCGTGCTGCCGGCGACACCCGCGCGCTCGACCCGCAGCCACGGTGAGACCCGGATACGCAGCACCGCCACGTCGTAGGGGACCGCGCCCGGGTTGCCGACGGTGACCGTCCCGGTCATCGCGCTGCCCTCCACCAGCGGGTCCTCGTCGGCGCTGAGCCACACCCGGGGCAGTTCGACGGGCCGGCGTCGCAACGCGTACGCGGTGCCGAGCACGAACGGGACGGCCAGCACGATCAGATCCACCCGTCCCAGCAGCACCGCGGCGACCAGAAGCAGGCCGGTGAGCAGCACCGCCCGACCGAACGCCCAGGTGGGCGTCCAGTTGGTCGGTGCCGTTCGCTCGCTCCGCTCGCTCACGCCGGGTCAGTCTCCCGGCCGGCCGGCGGCGTGGCTGGGCAGCGCGCCGCTTGCCGGCGCCGGGGTGCCGTCGAGTACCTCACCGACCACGAAGGACGGATCGACCCGCCGCAGCCACATCTCGGGCCGCAACGTGATCCGGTGGGCCAGCGCCGGGGCAGCGACGTCCTTGACGTCCTCGGGAACCACGTAGTCCCGCCCGGAGAGCACCGCCCTTACCCGGGACAGCAACATCAGCGCCAGCGAGCCCCGCGGCGACGCGCCCACCAGCACCGACGGGTGCTCGCGGGTGGCCGCGGTCAACGCCACGATGTACCGGCCCACCGAGTCCTCCACCACGACGTCCTCCAACGCCGCCTGCATGGCGCGCAGCGTGCCGGCGTCGACCACCGGTTTGATGTCGGACTCCTCCCGGCGGCGCGCCATCCGCCGACGCAGCACCTCCCATTCCTCGTCCTGCTCCGGGTAGCCGAACGACACCCGCAGCAGGAACCGGTCCAGCTGCGCCTCCGGCAGTGGATAGGTGCCCTCGTACTCGATGGGGTTGGCGGTGGCGAGCACGTGGAACGGCTCGTCCAGCCGGTACGTCACGCCCTCCACCGACACCTGCTTCTCCTGCATCGCCTCCAGCAGGGCCGACTGCGTCTTGGGCGGGGTGCGGTTGATCTCGTCGGCGAGCAGCAGGTTGGTGAAGACCGGCCCGGCCCGGAAGGTGAAGTCACCGCTGCGCTGGTCGTAGAGGAACGAGCCGGTGACGTCGGCGGGCAGCAGGTCGGGGGTGAACTGCAGGCGCCGGAAATCCAGGCCCAGCGCCTGGGCGAAGGAGCGCGCGGTGAGTGTCTTGCCCAGCCCCGGCAGATCCTCGAGCAGCACGTGGCCGCCGGCGAGGATGCCGGCCAGCACCAACTCCAGGGCGTCCCGCTTGCCGACCACGACCTGGCCCACCGCGTCCAGTACGGCCCGGGCGAGGCGACCTACCTCGGCGGGGGGCATCGTCCGGCCGACGTCGTTCATCAGATTTTCTCCAGTTCGGCGACGATCGCCGCGAGGTCGCGCGGCGAAGGGGTGCGGCGGGGTGGGGTTTCCAGGAACGTCGACAGGTCATCGCCCAGCAGGGCGCGTGCCCGGGCCGGATCCGACTCGCGGGTGACGCCGTGCTTCAGGCGCATCCGCTCGTCCGCCAACTCGGCCAGGCGGGGCAGGATCACAGTGGTGAACCGTTCGGGGCGCGTCTTGGACCACTCCAGGGGAGTCGCCCAACCGTTGATCGCCACTCGCAGCGCGTCCCGGGCGTCCCAGTTGTAGGTGCCCGGCTCCTCCCCGCCCCGCGACGACGAACCGCCCTGACCGGACTTCGGTGGTGGGGCGAGGGTGGCGACGATCCGGCGCACCACCAGCAGCGCGACCACGGCAGCGACCAGCACCAGCAACGACACCCGCAGGCCGACCGCGCGCAGCCCGGCGATGGCCACCACGGTCACCGCCGCGGTGACACCCAGCACGCCGACGACGGTACGCAGCCGCCCGCCCCGGCGCGGCTCGGACCGGATCGGCCGCTCCTCCGAGAAGCTGAGCAGGTCGTCGATACTCGTGCTGCTCACGTCGGCTCCCGCTCGGCCAGTGCGGTCAGTTCGCCGCGCAACCGGCGCAGCGCCGCCCGGGCCTGGTCCCTGGTCCGTTCGTCCACCGGGCGGGTGGCGTACCGGGCCCCGCGGTAGACGTCCGCGAACTCGGCCAGCACGTCGGCGCTCACGATCGCCGGCACGCCGGTGGACGGGTCACCACGAAGCAGCCGGGTGACCAGGTCGGTGGGGGTGTCGCCGGTCAACCGGGGTACCCCGGCGCCGGCCGCGGCCTCTTCGAGGCGTACCCAGCAGGCGATCACTGCGGTCCGCGGATCGGTGGCCCGGTCGTCCAGATCGACCAGGCCGGCGTCGACGGCCGCCACCACCTCGGCGGCGGCGCCCTCGGCGCTGTGCCGGGTCGGCTGCGCGGGCAGTGCCCGGGTGACCCGACGCGCCACCCCCCGCGCCACGGTCCAGAGCAGATAGCTGAGGGCGGCGAGCAGCGCCAGCCCGAGCACCGCCACCGCCACCGTGCCGAGCCAGGACGGAATCCGGGTGCGGGTCTCCTCGGCGGCCTCGCGGGGCTCGGCCGGGATCGACGGGCGCGGCTCCCCGCTCGGATACTCGAGCACGAAGGGCGCATCCTTGACGGCGGGCGGTATCCGGCTCGCGCCGATCGACGAGTGCGCGGTGGCCAGGGTCACGGCGGCGAGCAGGGCGATCACCGCCGTCACCGGCCACCAGCTGCGAAGCACGTCCATCGGTTACCTCCGGGCCATCGGGACGTACGGCGGGACGGCACGCGTACCGTCCGCCATCGTCATCGCCCCGCCGCCTCAGTCCACCCCGGCCAGCAGTTTCGCCCGGGCGAACACATCGTCCAGCATCTTTGGTGTCAGCCGACCGGTGAAGGTGTTCTGCTGGCTGACGTGGTAGCAACCGAGCAGTTCCGGTCCGACCGTGCCGGACCAGTGTGCCCCATGCCCGAACGACGGTCGCGGGCTGGGCGGAGGGACGCCGTACCCGGCACGTAAAGCCGGCCACCACGCGGCCCAGGCAAAGGCACCCAGCGCCACCACCACCCGCAGCGTCGGCCGGATCAGCTCGACCTCCCGATGCAGCCAGGGCGCGCAGGTGTCCCGCTCGGCCGGGGTGGGCTTGTTGTCCGGTGGGGCGCAGCGTACGGCGGCGAAGATCCTCGTCTCGCGCAGCGCCAGCCCGTCGTCGGCGGCCACACTCGTCGGCTGGTTTGCCAGGCCGGCCCGGTGCAGGGCGGCGAAGAGCACGTCTCCGGACCGGTCGCCGGTGAAGATCCGACCGGTGCGGTTGCCGCCGTGCGCGGCCGGGGCCAGCCCGAGGATGGCGATCCGGGCCGTCGGATCGCCGAAGCCGGGCACCGGCCGTCCCCAGTACTCCTGATCGCGGAAGGCCGCCCGCTTCGTGCGGGCGACCTTCTCCCGCCAGCCGACCAGCCGGGGGCAGGCGAAACAGTCGGCGACGGCCGCGTCCAGGTCGGTCAGATCCGTCGCCCGCGTGGCGCGGGCGACAACTTCGACGGGGGTACGCGACTCAGCCAAGCTTGGCCCGGAAGAGTTCCAGGGTGCGTGCCCAGGCGCTGGTGGCGGCCCGTTGGTCGAACTTCTCGGGTCGGTCCTCGTTGAAGAAGGCGTGTGCGGTGCCCGGGTAGTCGTGCAGTTGGCAGCTGCCGCCGGAGTTCTCGATGGCCCGGCGTACCGCCTGAACACCCGGGTCCGCGGAGGTGCCGTCCGCCTCGGAGCAGTGCACCAGCGCATCCTTGCCCGCGTAGTCGGTCCACTCGGTACGCATGCCCTCCCAGGGCAACCGGGGGTAGAAGGCGGCGGTGGCGACGATCCGCTCGGAGAAGTTCGCTGCCCACAGCGCCAGACTGGCCCCGGCACAGAAGCCGGCGCAGCCCACCTTTCCGGTGACCTCGACCCGGCCGGCGAGGTAGTCGGCGGCGGCGGCGATCTCCCGCGCCGTCTCGTCCATCTGCGGCCCGTTGAGCAGGCGCCGCGGCTCACTCGGCTTCCCAGCCGGCCCGCCGTGCCGGAAATCGGGGGCGAGGGCGACGAAGCCCGCCTCGGCGAAACGGTCCACCACCGACCTGATGTGCGGCACCAGGCCCCACCAGTCCTGAATCACGATCACTGCCGGGCTTGCCGCGCCGGTGGCAGGTATCGCGAGATATCCCTCACCCGTGCCGCCATCACCACGGTAGGTCACCATCTCGCCCATCGGCCCGTCCTCCTAGCGGTCAGTCATCGTTGGCTGGTCGCCCAGTGGTCCTACGTCCGGGTAGCCTGCCACGCGGTGACCACCGCCGGGAAGATGCCGGAGCAGTGGCATTCACCTCCCGTTCGCACTAGCGCCGATACCTACCGTTCGCGTTTGCGAGACTCCAGGCGATGCCGTCCAGGATGTCGTGCTCGGAGGCGACCACGGCGGCCAGGCCGGCCCGCTCCATGGCGACGCGGAGCACCAACGCGCCGGCACCGATCACGTCCGCGCGGCCGGGGTGCATCACCGGGACGGCCAGACGCTGCTCGCGCGTCATGGCCAGCAGGTCGGCGGTCACCTCCGCCACCCGGTCGTACGACACCCGGGCGTGATGAATGCGGGCCGGGTCGTACCCGGTGAGGCCCTCGGCGATCGCGACCACGGTGGTGACCGACCCGGCGAGCCCGACGAGTGTGGCCGCCTCCCGTCCCGGCACTGCCGTCAGCGCCCGATCCACCGCAACCGCGATATCAGCCTGGGCGGCGGCGATCTCGTCCAGGCTCGGCGGGTCGCCGTGCAGGTGCCGCTCCGTCATCCGTACGCAGCCGACGTCCATGGAGATCGCGGCGTCGACACCACCGTCGCGGGTACCGACGACGAACTCGGTCGAGCCGCCACCGATGTCCAGCACCAGGTACGGCGACGGCGCGTCGGCGGGCAGGCCGCGTACCGCTCCGGTGAACGACAGCCGCGCCTCCTCGTCCCCGCTGACCACCTCCGGCGCGACCCCGAGCGTCTGCTCGACCATCGCGCGGAAGTCGGCCGCGTTCTCGGCGTCCCGGCTGGCCGACGTGGCACACATCCGCACCCGTTCGGCACCCAGCTTGTCGATCTCGGCGGCGTAGCCGGCGAGCGCGACCCGGGTCCGCTCGATCGCCTCCGGGGCGAGCCGGCCGGTGGCGTCCACCCCCTGACCGAGCCGGACGATCTCCATCCGCCGGCTCCGGTCGACCAGCGGGGCGGCCGGCCCGGCCGACGGGTGTGGCAGATCGGCAACCAGCAACCGGATCGAGTTGGTGCCACAGTCGATGGCCGCCACACGCGTCGTCACGACGAAGACCCTACCGCCACACCCGCAACCCGAGCCGTTGCACCATCAGAGGCGTTGCAGCATCAGAGGCGTAGCAGCATGCGGGTGTTGCCCAGGGTGTTCGGCTTGACCCGTTCCAGGTCGAGGAACTCGGCGACACCCTCGTCGTACGAACGCAGGAGTTGCTCGTAGACCGGATGCGGCACCGGGGCCCCGTCGATCTCGGCGAAGCCGAACGTGCCGAAGAACCGGGTCTCGAAGGTCAGCACGAAGATGCGGGCCACCCCCAACTCCCGTGCCGCGTCGATCAGCTCCGCGACGATCCGGTGCCCGATCCGCTGGCCCCGGCTGCGGGGATCAACCGCCACCGTACGGATCTCGGCCAGGTCCTCCCACATCACGTGCAGCGCGCCGCAGCCCACCACCGCACCGTCGGAGAGCCGGCTGGCGACCCGGAACTCCTGCACGTCCTCGTACAGGGTGACCGTGGCCTTGCTGAGCAGACGGCGATCGTCGGTGTAGGTGTCGACGAGCCGTCGGATCGCCCGCACGTCGGCGGTCCGGGCCCGCCGGACCACGACGTCGCCCTCGCTCACCCGGCCTCCGTGACGTCGACACAGCGTCCGGTCGTCCACCACGGCTCGACCAGGTCGAGCGTCTCGTCGCCGAACGGGTTCACCCCCGGACCGGCGGCGAGCGCGTGGCCGAGCTGGACGTGCAGGCACTTGACCCGGCCGGGCATCCCGCCGGCCGAGATGCCGGCGATCTCGGGCACCTCGGCGATGGCGTCCCGCCGGGCCAGGTAGTCCTCGTGGGCGGCGCGGTACCGGGCGGCCAGCTCCGGGTCCGCGGCCAGCCGCTCCGCCATTTCCTTCATCAGGCCGGCCGACTCCAGCCGGCTGCACGCCGCGGTCGCCCGGGGGCAGGTCAGGTAGAACAGCGTCGGGAAGGGGGTGCCGTCGGCCAGCCGGGGAGTCGTCTCCACCACGTCGGGCAGACCGCACGGGCACCGGTGGGCCACCGCCCGGGTGCCGCGGGGTGGGCGTCCGAGCTGCGCGGCCACCGCGGCCAGGTCGGCCTCCGTGGCCGGCTCCCGCTTGGGCGGGGGTACGGAGGCCGCCGCCGGCTCGTGCGGTGGTACGACAGTCACGATGCCATCTCTCGTCGGGTGCTCAGTCTTCGATCTGGTGGGCGTCGGCGGCCCGGACACTGGACCAGAGGGTGTCGTACCAGGGGTCGGGGGTGACCGGAGTGGACGGGTCCTGCGCGGTGCCCGCCTCGCGGGCCGCGCCGGCCGGGTCGTCGAGCAGGATGAGCATCTTCTCACCGGGCCGCCGCATGAAGAACCGCTCCCGGGCCTGGGTCTCGATGTACGCCTTGTCCTGCCACTTCTCCGCCTGGGTGGTCAGCCCGGCGATCAGCTTCCGCTGGGCCGCCTGCGCAGCCTCCATCCGCTCGATGTCGGCCTGCTGATCCAGGTAGACCCGGACCGGATAGGTGTAGGCCAGGGCGAGCGCGATCAGCACCGCGAACAGCACTGTGGCCCGGCCGGTGAGACCTCGGGATCGGGGCGCGGACAGCCGCGTCACCGCACCACCGGCAGCCGTGCGCCGGGCGGCGGCGGGGCGCTTGGCGGCAGCCAGCTCCTGCCGGTAGAGGATGTTCACCGCACCCTGCGCGCCCATCACCGCGATCTGGGCGGTCGGCCAGGCGAAGTTGAGGTCGGCCCCCAGGTGCTTGGA